>CAZKHC010000025.1:13823-18493 GCA_964552135.1 uncultured Algimonas sp.
CCGATATCGCGGCTTAAAATCGCGGCGCGCGTGTAGCGCTGTAAATTTGTCTCGGCGCGGGTTTGCGCAGGCACGGATTGAATTATCGGACTTAATTTTCTTAAAACCAGATCATGTGCTACGCCTGCCTTGACAGCGCGATCTATAAAACCGTCCAAGCTTTGCGCATCGCCGACTTGGCCCAAAACAAAGAGCCGCCCCGTGGCGCGCGGCGACGGGTCGGCGAGAGCTGTTTTTGCATCGAGATCAGCGGCAGAGATATCAAAACTGAGATTGCCAAAACCTGATTGGAGTGCGGCGAGATCCATTGTCTCAAATTGTTCAAATAATTTGGCCAGTTCGGCAGCTTTCCCCTGTACTGGCGGTCCGCCGACGAGAGAATTATCTTTTCCTGTGCGGTTTGCTAAAAATGTAACAAGCGTATCCCCTGGGTCCGTTTCCTGGCTTGGGCCGCGCCCCGTGAGAAGCGCGTCCATTTGCGCGTGATAGGCGGGATTATCATAGCCTGAGGCCCGCAATAGGTCGCGCGTGACATCCGCCGCGCTCGTTTCGCCGCGCAAACCGTGGCATGTCGCGCGCAGCCGCGCCCATTCGGGCAAGGCGCGCTCCGTTGTGATGGTGTCTGAGATTTCGCAGGCGCGTTGCCAATCGCCTTTGGAAAAAGCGAGATCGACTTGCGCTAAAGGCGCCCGGGCTAAATCAGGGTTTCGGGCTAAAAAGCCATCCAAACGGGATGTATCGCCGGACTTTCCGGATTCAATTGCTAAAACGGCTTGGAGGCGCGCCGCCTCATAAGTTTGGGTGCCGCGCCCCTCCACGGCTTTCGGCGGTACCCCGCCAGACAAAATGACAGTGCGAATGATATCCCGAATAATCGGGTCCTGGCTTTTCAGGGGAGCATTGGACAGCAGCTCCGCCGCGCGTAGCGCCGATGTGCCTTGCCATAAATTTGAATCCAGCGCGCCGTCCACGGCTACACCGGCGTCAAAATCTAAAGCCGCGCCGAGGGTCTCGGATTCAATAGTAGGCGGGCCGCCGGCTAAACCATAATCTTGAGCGGTAGCCGAGACAGATAAGGAAGCAGCGGCGGAAAAGAACCCGCTCGTGAGCAAAAGTTTAATCCAGCGCGATTTCATAGTTTTGGGCTCACATCGATGGTTTTTACCTCTGACGGCGCCTGCTTATCGGACGCGCCAGACAGAGCCCAGAAAAAGAGCCCAATCAACAGCAAAATCAACACCCCGCCAATAAGTCCAATTTTTTTCATTCTACGCTCTTTTCCAGCTCAAACTTTACTACGTCTGTTCTCTAGCACATCTTTTGCAAGAATGGCATTTACGCCGGGTTAACCAGGACATTACATCTGTGATAGTCTTATTGGTTGAGATATCAGCGAATTATGACCATATTGCGGAGGAATATCTGCATTCGCCATGTGGGAACATGTGGTGCAATTGCCCTAAACAAATGAAAGCGCGCTCATGCCGCTGCATATAGAGAAACCCATTGCCTTGGTTGGCTTGATGGGTGTTGGTAAAACGACCGTCGGACGACGCTTAGCCAAACGGCTTGGCCGGCGTTTTGACGACAGTGATGATGCCATTGAACAAGCTTCTGGCCGTACAGTAGCGGGTTATTTCCGCGATCATGGCGAGGCCGATTTCCGAGATGGAGAATTTCGAGTTATTAAACGTCTGTTGGCTGAGACCCCTCCGCTTGTTCTCGCAACCGGCGGCGGCGCGTTTATACATCCGCCAACGCGAGAGATTTTGCGTGAGCAGGCAGTTGTCATTTGGCTCAAGGGTGATTTGGATACATTAGTTGAACGCGTCTCGCGCAATGATAAACGCCCCTTATTAAAGGGCGTCGACAAGCGTGAAAAAATGCGGGAGCTTATGGACGTTCGTCACCCTATCTATGCTCAAGCGCACCTAAAGGTGAAAATTGCGCGCGGGCCGCATTTACGAACTGTCAATCGGGTCATGCGGGATTTGAGATCTCATCTGGAGATGTCAAATGCGTCCTAGCCCATCTTTCGAAAATTTGACTGTCGATCTCGGCTCGCGAAGCTATGATATTCTCATAGGGCCGGGATTAATCTCTACGCTGGGCGATCATATTCTGGCCGTGGCTCCGACTGGCCGCGTTGCGGTGATTACAGATGAAACCGTATATGGACTATACGGCGCGGCAATTAAGGAGGCGCTCTCAGACTTTAGCGTGCATATGATTGTGCGCCCGATAGGCGAGTCTCAAAAATTGCTGCCAAATGTGGAAGATATATTAGATAGCTTATTTACGGTGGGCCTAAATCGATCTGACCTCGTGATAGCCTTTGGCGGCGGCGTTATTGGCGATCTTGCAGGGTTTACAGCCTCAATTTTCAAACGCGGAATGCCTTTTGTCCAGGTTCCGACAACGCTTCTCTCACAAGTGGATAGTTCGGTTGGCGGGAAGACGGCCATCAATAATAAATTTGGCAAAAACCTCATCGGCGCATTTTATCAACCCCGCGCCGTCATTACGGATACGGATCTGTTGTCCACATTGCCAGTGCGAGAATTGAAAGCAGGTTACGCTGAAATTTTAAAATATGGCCTTTTAGGAGATTCCGCCTTCTTTTCGGAATTAGAAGCTGGTCTCGGCACGGATATTCTTGCGCTTAAGCCCGAAGCTTTGTCCCGTGCAATCTATGTATCCTGCGAAACCAAAGCAAAAATCGTAGCGCAGGACGAACGCGAAGGCGGTGTGCGCGCGTTGCTGAATTTGGGCCATACATTTGGTCATGCGCTGGAACTCGAAGCGGGATATGATGGCGATCTGCTACACGGTGAAGCCGTAAGCGCCGGTATGGAAATGGCCTTTCATTTTGCAGCCAAGCAAGGCCTGTGTTCGCAAGCAGATGCGGACCGCGTGAGCGCGCATCTCGCGGCGACAGCTATGCCGCGTATATCTGATATGGCGCATCTTCTGGCAGACCCTGCCGCGCTACTGCGTCATATGGGTCAAGATAAAAAGAATGAGGGCGAGCATTTGACCCTAATTTTGCCGTGCGCCATTGGTGACACCTATATTGAGTCGCGCGCGGATAAAGACGCTGTTCTTGGGTTTTTAACGCAATTGAGGGATAATGACGCATGAGCGCGTTTCTTGAACCTCAAAATCTGATCCTAGTGGGAATTATTCTGGCCCTCTTAGTGTTCTCGAGTTTTTTCTCCTCCAGTGAAACGGCGCTGACAGCGGCGTCGCGCGTACGCATGCACGCCGCCGAGAAAGACGGCGATAAACGCGCGACCATTGTTCAGCGCTTGATGAATATGCGTGAGCGGCTTTTGGGCGGGATTTTGCTGGGCAATAATCTGGTAAACATTTTGGCGTCTGTTTTGACGGCTACATTATTTACAAATGTTTTTGGTGCCGGCGGCGTGGCTATGGCGGCTGCGACGGTCGTTATGACGGCGCTTATTTTAATTTTTGCCGAAGTTTTGCCCAAGACCTATGCCATTTCCCAGCCAGACAAGTGGGCGTTAATTGTCGCTCGGCCCATTAATCTTATCATCAAGCTTCTTAGCCCAGTGGTGTCTGTTGTGCAGATTATCGTCAATGGCGTACTGCGCATATTTGGCGTGGATACTAAGGCAAGCGCTTGGACGGCGGCGGATGAAATCAAAGGCGCGGTGGATCTTCATTTGCAAGAAGGCGGCGTGGCGAAACGTGCTCGCGATCAGATTTACGGCGTGCTGGAAATCGGCGAACTGTCCATCGAAGAGGTCATGACCCACCGCAAGAATATCGCCATGATAGATGCTGATGACCCGGCTGACCAGATCATTAAAGACGCCATTGCTTGCGGCCATTCCCGCATTCCTGTTTTCCGCGAAGACCCAGATAATATTATCGGCGTGCTTCATATGAAGGACCTGCTGAAAGCTGTCGTGAAATTAAACGGCGGGGTCGATAGTTTGGACGTGAAAAAAGTCGCGCGCGATCCATGGTTCGTCCCCGAGACAACAAGCGCTGTGAAACAATTACGGGCTTTCCAGCAAAAGCGCGAGCATTTCGCGCTTGTGGTCGATGAATATGGCTCGCTGATGGGCGTGATCTCTCTCGAGGATATTTTAGAAGAAATCGTTGGCGATATTCAGGATGAATATGACGAAGAATTAGAGGGCGTAAAGCGCCTGAAAGAAGGGGGTGCCGTCGTACGCGGTGATGTCGCCATTCGCGATTTAAATCGCGCTATGGATTGGTCGCTGCCGGATGATGAGGGCCCTGTGACAATTGCGGGTCTGGTTATCCATGAAAGCCAGACCATTCCCAATGCGGGTCAGGCTTTTGCCTATCATGGCTACCGCTTTGAGATAATATCCAAACAGCGCAATCAATTGCAAAGCCTGCGGGTTGAGAAAACTTTTGAGCCGGATCAGCGTTCCGAAAGAGATTAATGGGCGCGATTAGAGCCGGCTTAAATCAAGCGGCCCAAGTTGCCCGCTGCGAGGCTCGCCCGCGACGACCCATTGGACGAAATGCTCGCAATTTCGCGTCAAGACGCCGTAGCGTTGTCCAATTTTTTGCCGCGCGCGGACCACAAGTTCTGTGCCCGAAAGGGGCGAACGGTGGGGGATAATTCGAATGGATTGCCCGCGCGAAAATTGCTTTTCAGAGGTTTC
>CAZKHC010000026.1:0-16702 GCA_964552135.1 uncultured Algimonas sp.
CGGCAAGACCCTTGAAGAAAGCCATAAATCCTCTTAATACGTAAATTATATGCGTATTATATAAAGTCAGCAGAAAAGTCCGTCAAGACATATAAGACGGCAAGACGACCAAATCAGAGGACTCAAAATGAATATCACGACGTTTTCAGACTATTCCCTCCGGGTTCTCATTTTCCTGGCCTCCAATAAAAAACCAAAGGTCACGTCGAAACATATCGCAGACACGCATGATATCTCATTCCACCATATTGCAAAAACTGCGCAATGGCTCACGCGCGAGGGGTATATCACGTCAGAACGCGGAAGAACTGGCGGTCTCTCGTTGAAACAAAAGCCCGAGACCATTAATATTGGTGACCTTCTCATGGCGACCGAAAAATTCTCCGGCGCGCCCTTAGTCGATTGCTTTAAAGAAACGGGCGGTAGCTGCATGCTCAGAAAAAACTGCGGCCTAAAATCGGCCTTATCCAAAGCGCAATCTGCATTTTACAGCACCCTCTCGGGGTATACGCTCGCGGATATTACGCAAGGCCCTGATATAAGCGCAACGCATCGACAAAAAAGCCCAACCACATCACTGCGGCTGGGCTAAATTCTTAGAACTGCTTACCGCAGCTTAAATCATGCCGTCTTCTTCAAACAGCGTGTCCTTATCGACCTTCTTATCTGTCATCTTCGCTTTCTCAACGATGAGATCGACGACCTTTTCTTCGTAGATTGGGGCGCGGAGTTGAGCGATAGCTTGCGGGTTCTTTTGATAAAACTCGATGACTTGCTGCTCTTGTCCCGGATATTGACGAGCTTCAGCAACCATGGCTTGTTGTAGCTCTTCATTGGTGATTTGGATTTCGTGCTTCTGTCCCATTTCGGCCAGAACCAATCCGAGACGCACGCGGCGCTCGGCGATTTTACGGTAGTCTTTCTCAAGCGCTTTGTCGGTTTTCTTAGCGTCTTCTTCGTCAAGATTTCCGGCTTCTTTTTCGGCCTGAACTTGGTTCCAGATATTGCCAAATTCGGCTTCGACCATCCCGGGCGGAAGATCAAATTTATGCTTCTTATCTAGCTCATCAAGGATGGCACGCTTCAGGCGCAGACGAGACTGCCCTTCTAGCTCATTTTCATATTGCTCAGTGACCGCCGTTTTCAATGCGTCCGCCGAATCCATGCCGAATTTCTTAGCGAAATCATCGTCGATCTTGCTGTCGGCCGCGCCTTGAACCTCAATGACTTTCGTCGCGAAGACCGCATCTTTGCCGGCTAGGTCCGCGGACTGGTATGGGTCAGGGAATGTAACTTTCACGTCTAGCTCATCACCTGCTTTCGCCCCGATAAGTTGATCTTCAAAACCCGGAATGAATGTGCCGGAGCCTAGGACGAGCTGATGACCTTCCATCGCGCCGCCGTCAAAGGCTTCGCCGTCCACTGTGCCAACGAAGTCAATCAAGACGGCATCGTCTTTTTTGGCTTTCGCAGTTTTAGCTTTTTTCTTGTAGGTCTTGGAAGACGCCGCAAGCTCCTTCAGGCGCTCATCAATATCAGCCTTTTTAGGCGTATGAACGAGGCGCGTGAATTTCAGTTTTTCTGGATCAACCGGATCAAATTCCGGAATGGATTCGACTTTCATCGTATATTCTAGGTCGGCTTCGCCTTTGGTCACGTCTTCGCCATTTGCCCGGAGGTCAATTTGTGGATTGCCGGCTGGACGGATTTTATTGTCATTGATCGCTTGCTGCGAGCTCTCATTGACGACCTCCTGAACGATGTCGTTCATGATGGATTGACCAAACATCTTGCGGATGTGAGCGGCAGGTACCTTGCCCGGGCGGAAGCCTTTCAAGGAGACTTGCGGCTGCATTTCTTTGATTTTTGCTTCCAGCTTTGTTGCAAGGTCCTCTTTAGGAACCGTAATGGCAAAAGTCTTGGAAAGGCCCTCGGCCTCGAGCTCTTTAATCTGCATGATGATATCACCAAGTTTGGGCAAGGGCCAAAGACCCCTGCCAAGGTTTGAAAATTTCGGGCCTTATGTCACGGGACAAGGTGAATCGCAACGCCTTTGGACGTCTTATTTCAGTCATCATATTTGGGCGCATTTCGTCGCTATTCCATTGGATTCGTAAATCGCAAAGGCCCGCGTTTTATTCTCTCTAACAGGCCCACGCGCTGCTTGACCTCTTTCAAACGATATGTTGTGGATTGGGCTTATGGAACCCACCTGGTACATCTATCTTGGCATCTTTATCGGTCCCTTTGTTCAAGAAGACGCAGCTGTTATCGCCGCCGCTACGCTTAGCGCATCGAGCCCAAGTGAATCCCCACTCATATTTCTCCTTATCCTCTTCGGTCTATTTTTCTCTGATATGTGGAAATATTGGATTGGCTATTCGGCGCATGCTTCGGCGCGGGCGAGGAGATGGGCGGAAAATGATAAGGTCATGGCGATGTCGGAGCGTATTGAGCGTAACGCCATAACGACATTACTCGCGGCGCGCTTCCTGCCTTTTGCGCGCATACCCGCCTATATCGCCTGTGGCTATTTCAAAATGAACTATGTCAAATTTTGCGCGATTATCTTTGGAACTGCCCTGCTCTTTATCGGCGTGATTTTCGCGCTTATCCATTTGCTCGGCGAAGTCTTTGGCGACAAAATGGAAATCATGCTCGGGTCGGTCGCCTGCGTTGCGATCTTGGTCATCTTCTTAGTTTTTGGCGTAAGCACCTTCCTCAAATCGAGAAAGACCTCTGATTAGTCATTGGGCGCTAGCTCCCGCTTCGGGATTGACGCCCCTCCATCCACTGCACGATATCAACCATCGTCGCTTGGTTAGCCGCTTCAATCGCGCTGACCACGGAGGAGACATTAATCGACTCCGCTCGGCGCGTTTGTTTCGCCGTAAAGGTTCCTAGCAATTTACGATTTGCAATATTGGAATAGGTCACCCGGTAGCTAACAATCGCAAGGGGCGCGTTTTTTTGGCCATTATCAAAATTGGCTTCAAAATTCTGGATCGATAAGTTGAGCCGGGTTTTGGTATTTGCCCCCGATGTTGAGGTCAGCCCAATAAATCTGGGCGAGGCTTCGAGCGCATCAATCATGGTAGACTGAACTAAAGACGGCATAGACTCGGCCCAATTGGCTTTTGCCACAACGGAAAGTTTTTGCTCGGCATTAGAGACAACAATGTCGCTGGTGCTAAAAACTTGCGACGCCGCGGGACGGTCCACACGCACCAATTCAGCCGCAGCGGACTGCGCGGCAGGCGTAAAGTTTGAATTCAATCGATAAAGCGTCGGTGCTGGGTCTGGATCTGGCAGCACTGAAAGGCATCCAGATAAGCTCGCGGCGAGCCCCAGGAGAATCAACTTTCGAGGTATCATTGCGGCAGCTCCACGGTTTCGCGTTCTGTCCCGACGACGAACTGCGTCGGACTTTGTTCCAAGCTATCTGCGACACGGCTCAAGGATGTTACGAGTTCGCGTATCGACTGCAAAGTGTCTTCAACATCGGTCAGTCCTGAATTTGAGAGTCGGTTTACCGCGTTTCGCGCATCGGCAATCAGTTCATCTGCATTTCCGGCCGTCGCGCCAAATCCTGTCACAGTTGTATCTACTCCGGCCAAGGTCGCGTCGACATTCGTCAATGTGCCTTCAATTTTCGCAATAGCGCGGCGTAAGTCCTCACGCAAAATGAGATTCACAGTTTCTGAAGTCCCTTCATAGGCTTTCGCCGTAGACTCAATCGCATTGGCCGCCGCAGTGATACTATCCAATACTTCATTTAGTTTTGTCGCATCTAGATTCGACAAGTCGACAGAATCCGTAATCTGTTCGATATTCTCCAAGATTTTTGAAAAGGTCTTTAAATTATCCTCTGAGAGCAAAGCATTCACTCGAGCTACTGCCGTCTGGGCTTGAACAACAACGTCCCCGCCGCCCGATAAAAGCGTATCAACGGAGCTCCCTTCACCAACAATCCGCTTAACCCCACGACCGGGTAATTCCGCCATGAGCGGCGCTTCTGCATCTATACCCGGGGTAATTTCAATATAATTGAGGCCCGTTAAACCCAGCGGGGTTAGCTTTGCCGAAGAATTTACGTCAATGGGGGTTCCTTCAATCACCTCAATTTGCGCTAAGACAAGGTTTATGTTTTCGCGGTCATAAGCCAGGCTCTTCACTTCGCCGACTCCCAAACCATTGAACCTGACTTCTGACCCCTGGCTCAATCCGCGTACACCGCCATCAAACGCAATTTCATAGAAATCATATTTTTTATTAAACTGAGCGCCCGACAGCCAGATTGCAAAACCCAGAACGGCGATGACAGCAAAGAGGACGAACATGCCGATTAAAGCGTAATTTGCCTTATTTTCCACCCTTAACCCTTCCGCCCACTAGAAGCTGCTTCGTTTGCGCCAATCGCGGCACGCGACCTTGGTCCGCCAAAATACTCTTGCACCCAAGCATGATTATATTGACTCACAACCTCTAATCTATCGGCGATAGGAATGCGTTTATCAACCAAAACCGCGATTCTATCGCAAATCAGATACAGGCTATCTAAATCATGGGTTACCATCAGAACGGTTAAATTCATCGCCTCTCGAAGCCCCAAGATAAGTTCGTCAAAGGCGTTCGCACCAACGGGATCCAGGCCTGCCGTTGGCTCATCGAGAAATAATAGTTTCGGGTCGAGCGCTAAGGCCCGCGCCAAACCTGCCCGCTTTCGCATACCGCCGGATAAGTCAGACGGAAACAGCACAGCGCTTTCTGGCGGTAAACCAACCATATTGATTTTCATATCAGCGAGTTCCCGCATGAGCCGCGGCGACAAGTCTAAATTCTCTCGCATGGGCATCATGACATTCTCACGCACGGTCATAGATGAGAATAACGCCCCGCCCTGAAACAGAACACCCATTTGATTGTTAATTTGGCGGCGCGTAACCGCGTCTAGTTCATTTCGGTTTTTGCCGAAATATTCGACATAGCCGCCCTCTGGTTCTTTGAGTCCCAACATCGTATTTAGCAGAACGGATTTCCCGGTTCCCGATCCGCCAACGAGTCCGACGATCTCGCCCCGATGAACGGTGAAATCCAAATTCTCATGAATGACATTGGGTCCAAACTGGGTCTTAATCCCAACTGCCCGCATTGGCGGCGCGGATTTATCGATGATGTCCGGCTGTTCCATCGCTTAAATACCGAGTTGAAAGAAGAGTATCGCAAAGAGCGCATTGACAAAAATTACGGCAAATATGGCTTGAACGACGGATGTCGTTGTTCGCTCGCCTAAGCTCTCCACACTTCCCGTTACGGCAAGTCCTTGGCGACAGCCGATGATCGCAATAATCAACCCAAATAAAGGCGTCTTGGAGAGACCCACCCACAAGTTCTCTATCCCAACAGCAGAATTCAATCGATTGAAGAATAGAATGGGCGAAATATCGGCAGTCATCCACGCGACAAGTAGCCCCCCTCCCAAACCGCTCATCATGGCAAGGAAAGACAAGATTGGCATCGCGACCAGACAGGCAATGGCGCGCGGCACGACAAGGACTTCAAATGTGTCAAGGCCCATGACTTTCATTGCATCAATTTCCTGACGCATTTTCATCGCGCCTATCGAGGCTGTGAAAGATGAGTCTGATCGTCCCGCAAGCAATATGGCCGTTATGATGACTGCCAATTCCCTTAGGACAGAGAAGCCGACAAGGTCTACCATGAAGACGCTCGCCCCAAAACTCGCCAAGAGGTTTGCGCCCATATAGGCAATCACAGCGCCAATGAAGAAAGATAAGACCATAACGATAGGCGCGGCGTCTAACCCAACACGTTCAATCAAACTGATAATTGCGCGCCATCTTATTTTTTTGGGATTAGCCAATACGCGGAACAAAACGACAAAGAACTGCCCAAGAAAGGCGAAGGTCTCATAGACCTCATCAAAGAAGCGCATTGTGGCCTTCCCAACCCGCGCAAAAACATCATACCATTGGCGCCTTGGCGGCCGCTCCTGACCGAGAACGGCTGAGGTTGCCGCTTTCATCAAAGTCTTATGCCCAGGTGACGGCGAAACAATGTCCCACGTCTGGGCCGGGGTCATTCCATAACGAATGGCCCGCGCCAATAAGTAAGCCCCGGCCGTATCCATTTCGCCGATTTTTGCCATATCATAATCAACATGAAGATAGGTCAAAACCGCGACATCTTTGGCAAGCCGTCCATCCAAGGCCCCAGCTTGATCAATTGTCCAGTTTCCTATCGGGTGTACAACGAGTTTTTCGTCCTGCACCTCTAGCTTATAATCCGCAATTGTTGCCAACATAAAGATAGCGTGCAAAGCCAACGGCTTCGGGTCAATCCCTTATCCGATATCGACGAGATTTTTACGAGTGAAATGACATGACAACTGGTTTTAATATTCAAACTGTCAGCTATCCGACACGCACGCCATTTCGCATTTCAAGAAGCTCTGTAAACTCCGTCAACGTCGTCCAGCTAACGCTATCAACGGGATTACATCGCGGACGAGGTGAGTGCCGGCCCTACCCTCGATATAATCAAACACCTGAGAGCGTAATGTCGGAATTGGAATCAGTTCGACATCTTATTGAGATGGGTAAGATTGAAGATGCCTTGGCGCGACTGCGAGGATCAGGCGCGGCGAGGAACGCCTTAGAGTCAGCCTGGCTCGACCTGCGCGCTAAACAGACCGAACTGTCAGCTGCGGAGATTTTAAACGTCTCGCCCCCAAATTCGCGCCAAACCGCTTTTACATTATCTTGGGGATCCGTTGCGCAGATGGAGACCGCCGCGAAGCAAGCGAAAGATTATCCTTGGCTGAAAATCAAAATTGGCGGGGATGGTCTGGATCAAGTTTTGGCGGTCGCAAAGGCACGGCCGGATGCAAAACTCATCATTGATGCGAATGAAGCTTTAGCAGAGTCGACATTACCGGAATTTTTGGCGGCGTTTTTGGGGCTGAATATAGCCTTGATTGAACAGCCGCTCCCTGCCGGACATGAATGTATACTGCCCGCGACCAATCTCATCATTTGCGCAGATGAGGGGCTGCACAACCAAGCGGATTTACCGCGTCTTTGGGCGCAAGGCTACCGCGCGGTGAATGTGAAACTCGATAAATGCGGTGGTCCCATTGCCGCCCGCGAGCTGATCCTTAAAGCAAAAGAGATGGGCTTCAAAATCATGGCCGGCTGTATGGTCGGGAGCTCGCTCGCAATGGCGCCCATGATGACCTTGGAAAGCTTATGCGATGTCATTGATTTGGACGGCGCGCTGCTTCTCGGGACCGATATTGAAAATGGAATAATTTATGAGGGCGCGGTGATTCATCCGCCGTCAAAAGCGCTTTGGGGGTAGCTAAACTCTAAGAGTTTTCGCCTCGCCGCTTTTCTGAATCGGCAAGTGCCCGCTCGCGAACACGTTGACCAAATTTATCCGTCGCGCGTTTCAAGCGATCAACTTCGGCTTTGAACATTTGGAATTCAACACTCTCCTCGCCAACAATTTTTTCGAAAGTGAGCGAGGCTTCGCGGGAGGACAGTAACGCGTTCTCTAGGCTTCCTAATTCTTCCCGAAGTTTCTTGCGCCCTTCGGAAAGCTCAAAATACACCTCCGCCGCATTGGCAGTTCTGCGAACATGTTGTGTGGCAAATGCAATATCATCCATGACAACGGCCCGAGAATGAGGCTGAGCAGAATAATTGGTATCTGTCGTCAACTCGCGCTGCTCCAACCCATTCAATAGAAGAGACGCCGCTGATTGCATTTTTTTGCGAGACGTTTTGGCGACGAAGCCTTTCGACCGAAAAGCTGCGTAGAGTTTGTTGGCTGCGCGGAGTACAATGTTCTTCTCAGCCGGTGCTTCCACCTTGGCTGCAGCCGGAGTCGCGAGTTCCGTCATGTCGACGGTCGCACAACCGGTCACCAGCATCGCTGCCGCGGTTAAAAATAGAATGCGAGAACGCATAAATTCAGCCCTAAATAAATTCAGCTTAGTGTTGCTGGCCGATGATCGTTCCCACAATAGTCATCAGACATTGAATAAAAGCTGAATTTCTCCCCGTATGCACATTACTATTACGTTACATAGCAGTTGCAAGAGAATTACAATTACGAAGCGTTAACCTGCAAACAACGGTGCTATCCATTTTTGCCATGTCCCTGCAACGAGGACAAACCCCATGAAAATCGGAGCAACATATCGAACAAATACCATTATGAACCTACCCAAGGCTTCGCCCGAACCTGAAAGTTCCTCGGCAAGTATCGATTTATTCAATCGCCAACCTGTAAAGAGAACAATGAGGAGAGCCGATAAAGGTGCGAGAATAGGACCGGCTAAACCTTCATCAATAAAGGCAAAGAAGTCTCCACTATATAGCGATGCAAGCCCCAGCGTCATTATCGCCAAACCTGTTATCCAAGCCGCTTTCTTTTTCGTCCAACCTGTCTTTTCTGCCAAGTATGCCACGGACGGTTCAAGCAATGAGACCGAAGACGTGATCGCCGCGAAGAAGGCCAAGAAGAAGAAGGCCGCTCCGACAATCATTCCGCCGGGTGCATTAGACATCGCCGTCGGGAGAGTTGTGAAGAAAATCCCTGCTCCCGCTTCGAAGTCCAGGTTATTGGCGAAGACAACAGGGAAAATCGCAAGACCCGCGATAATCGCAACACATGTGTCGACGAGCGAAACGGTCACGGCGGACTTTGGAATAGACACATCACGAGGCAAATAAGAGCCGTAAGTGATCATAATCGCATTACCGATACCGATAGAGAAACAAGCCTGCCCCAACGCAGACTGAGCGACTTCGGCATTAATCTTGCTGAAATCCGGTGTGAACATAAATGCGAATGCATCCGCAGTGCCGCCACTTTCCATAGATGAAAAAATTGAGTAGGCCGCGAGCCCAAGCAATAAGAGGAAAAAGATAGGCATGAGAAGACGCGCCGCTAGCTCAATACCTTTATTCACGCCGCGCGCAACCAGCCATGACGTCACTAACCCGAAGAATAAGAACCAAGGTAGCACTTGAGTTGAGGGGTTCTCCAACATGATACCGAATTGGTTTGCAATTTCTGATGCAGGCATGCCCGCGAATTCACCAAAGATAAATTTCGGAATATAAGCCAGCACCCAGGCGGCGACGACGCAGTAGAAACTTACGATAAGGAATGACGCGATCATTCCAAACCAAGCACCACTGCTCCAAAGCTTCGACACTTTAGAGCGGCCCGCGAGATCATTGCTAGACCCAACAGCCGACGCGGCATTACCTGCACGGCCAATGATATATTCACTCATCAGGACAGGTATGCCGACAAAGACGATACAGGCAATATAGATCAGCAAAAACGCCGCGCCGCCATTCGTGCCAAGCTCCGCCGAAAACCGCCAGAGATTACCTAAGCCAACAGAGCTGCCAACGGCCGCCATGATGAAAGCAAATCGCGATGACCATTGGGCCGTGCCGCGCTCGACTGGAATACTTGCCATTCTTTTGTCCCCTAAAGACGTTGAGGTCTCTTGCCTCTTCTCCATTTGACATAGCGTCTGGATAAGCAGGGTCAAGCTAGAGCTACTCAGGAATGAGGATGAGGCACTATTTAAACTATATCTTAGGTTGCGCATGCAATAAAAACCTATGTCAGGCACTTCGACCCAGATATTGCTGGCCGATTACAATGATGCGAACCGGATAATTTCTCGAAAAAGTTTGGAACGCTCAGGCTATTCTGTCACAACCGCCAAAAATGGTGCCGAGGCATTAGGAATAGCGGGCCTGACGGGTTTTGACTTGATTCTGCTGGATATCATGATGCCAATTATGGACGGCATGAAGGCTCTGCGGCGATTGCGCCGACAAAACGGGCCAAACCAAAACACCCCAGCGTTTGCTCTAACGGCTTATTTAAAACCCGATGATCGCCAACGCTACAGAATTGCGGGATTTGATGCCGTGCTATCAAAGCCGATTAGGTCTGGCGATTTAGAAATGATCACGTCGGGTTTCAAAAAAATGGGACTTTTACAACCCGTCGCTTCACTCGAAATACCATCGCCACCTTATGAGGGCCTCCTAGATCAGGCTCATATCGTCAGTCTCATTGAGCAATCAGATGACGCCGCACTAAAACTCGCACAGTCACAATTTTGGATATCGATCACTGACCACTGTAAAATCATCCAGCAATCCCTCCCCAATGCATTGCGCAGCGATACGGAAAGCCTCTCTCAATTTCGGCGCGCGGTTCATTCTATCAAAGGCTCTAGTGAAACTTTTGGGTTGATACGTGTTGCCGATATTTCGCGGCGCTTACAAAATGCGACGCCTTTAAAAATCCCAAGTCTCATGAGTGCCCTCTCTGACGCGCTGCTAGAAAGTCGACCAGCCCTTTCAGATGCGTTAATCAGAGCGAGGAAGTTCAACGTCCCGGTGAAGGTGAGCCGATAAGATAAGGCCAAAGCCGCCCATCACTACCAAAATCACTGTACCGCCATATGAAATAAGCGGCAGCGGCACTCCCACAACGGGGACGAGCCCCATCACCATACCGAGGTTGATAAAAATATAGAGCGTAAAAGTTGTCGCGAGACCTAAAATGAGAAATTTAGAGAACATCTCCTTACATTTTAGAGATAGCCAAATGCAGACGCCAATCACAGCCATATAGAGGCCCATTGTCATCAACCCACCGATAAGGCCGAATTCCTCACCAATAATCGTGAAAATAAAATCTGTCGTATTCTCGGGGACATATTCGCCCTGTCGTTGTGTTCCCTGTCGAAATCCTTTGCCATGCACACCGCCGCTGCCAAGCGCGATTTTTGATTGAATAATATGGTAGCTTGCCCCTGCTGGATCGTAAGACGGATCCCAAAAGGTTCGGAGACGTTCTTGCTGATAGGGCTTCAACCCGAAATTATAAAATAAGGGAATGGCAATTGCAGCAAAAAGACCCGCCAACCCAATAATCCGCCACGCAATGCCCGCGAGAAAAACCATAGCCACACCCGTTGTTGCGAGTAATAAAGTCGTACCCAAATCCGGTTGGCGGAAAATAAGTGACATGGGCATGGCGAGCAAAATCAAAGCCCCAAGCAATCCTAGAATGTGACTTACCTTATTGGCGGGCAAATCATGGTAATATCTGGCTAACGCAAGGACGATAGCGGGTTTCATGAGTTCCGACGGCTGCAAACGGGTAATTCCAAGATCAAGCCAGCGAGTCGAACCATTGACCTCGACACCCACAAATTCCACGCCAATCAAAAGAAGGAGACCAACGGCATAGATAGAATATGCCAGTCGGTACCAAATTCGGATGTCAATCATTGCGACCGCCACCATGACAAGTCCGCCGAAAGCAATACGTGTTAAATGTTGAAACGCGCCGAAACGCCAAACCCCATCTGTAGCCGCATAAATCATGACGACGCCGACTAAGCCCACGACACCAACCAGCGTGGGCAAGAGCCAATAAATCTCAAAGAGTTTCCGTTTTAAGGCACCGCCCGGAATCGGACCGGACCGCCGGACATTAAAGCCACGCGCGACCATTATTCTGAAGCCTCGGTTGTATCGACCTTCGAGCGCTTCAATCCGTCGCGGCGCAAGGTTTCGCCCAAGATTGCCCGGCTTATATTTGCCGCTCGTTTCGCGCCGGAGCCGCCATGTTCGACAATCGTGCCAATCGCAAATCTTGGACGATCATAAGGCGCATATCCCACGAAGATAGAATGATCGCGTAGAATCCAAGGCAATCTTTTGTTACTTCTAACGCCCGATAGCCGTTCAGCCGCGCTAATTCCGCGGACCTGTCCGGTTCCCGTCTTACCCGCCATTTCTATGCCGTTAAACGCGGGATCATCGCCAAATGGACGCGGCGTAAAGGCTGTTCCGCCAATTTCTGAGGTAACAGACCACATCGCGTCCCTGACGAAAGCAAGATGCGAGGGGTCAAAATCTAGCGGTTCAAAATCGGGAAGCTTTTGCCCAATAACGAGATGAGGGTTTATCGCTTTGGTCGAATTTGCAATGCGCGCTGTCATAACCGCTAATTGCAAGGGGGTTGCCAGGACAAACCCCTGACCAATTGACGCATTTAATGTGTCACCCGTCCTCCATGAATCATTGCGGTTTCGCCGCTTCCAATCTTGCGTTGGAACAATCCCTGAAATTCCGCCGCCGATTGAAATATCATATGACTGTCCCAACCCAAGTCGGCGCGCGACTCCGGCTATCGCGTCAATTCCAACGATCTGAGAAATTTCGTAAAAATAGCTGTCGCAGCTTTGCTTCAATGCATCACGCATATTCACTTTTCCATGACCTCTTCGTTTCCAGCAATGAAAATCACGTCGCCCAAGCGCCACTTTGCCCGTGCAGTCAATTTTGTCACTCGGGGCAATCAAACCGGATTCTAAAGCGGCCAACATAACAGCCATTTTAAATGTCGACGCAGGAGGATATCCACCGGCAATCACCTTATTATATTGCGGGCGTTTCGGATCTTTGTTCAATCGGTCCATATCCGTCTGGGTCAGTCCAGAAACAAAAAGATTTGCGTCAAATGTCGGCATCGACAGCAATGTTCTGAGCTCGCCCGTTATAATATCAACGACACAGACGCCACCGCTGTCATCGCCTTCTTCTTCGGTCGCAAATTGTTTTGCCGCAAATTCTTGCAATTCGGCGTCCAGGGTCAACCAAACGTCTTTACCGGGCGTTGCGCGCGTTTCTGCGTCGGGCCATTCGCGCACAATTCGGCCGCGCGCATTGACTTCGACTTTCAGTTTCCCTGACGCACCGCGTAGGGTCTTTTCTTGCGAAGCTTCGACGCCCGTTTTCCCAATTCGGAATGTTGGCTGCTTCAACAATGGATCATCATCTTGCGTGAAATCTCTTTCACCTGGGCGGCCAATATAACCTAACACGTGAGAAAACACCCCGTTTTCGGGATAGGCTCGTCCCTGCCCGGCTTCGGATACAATCCCCGGCAAAGCGTGTAGCCGCATATTCAGCGCACTGAAGGTCTCCCAATCGACATTATCTTTGACGAGAATTGGAACAAAACTCGGATTTTGTTTCACGTCTTTCCGAATGCGTTTGCGTTGCTGTTCCGAAAGCGGGCTAATAAGCGAGACTCGGTCTAAGGTCTTTTCAATTTCCGATGTTCGCTCAGGAATAATGATAAGTCGATAATTTTGTCTATTTTTCGCGAGCGGGATACCGAAGCGATCTCTTATCTCTCCGCGCACAGGCAGCAGCATATTAAAATTAAAACGGTTATTATCTGAAAGGGCACGATAATCTTCCGCTTGCAAAACTTGGAGTTGATACAGCCGCGCACCAAGAATCCCGAAAATGCCAACGCCGCCAAACCCCAACATCGCCGCGCGACGGGACACGATATTCTTATCCACACTTGTGGGAGCGTTTAAGGCGGGCACTCCTAGCCTCCCCAGTCATCTCGTTCGCGGAACCGTCTCGCAATATTGTGCCTTAGTAGGAGAAAAACAGGTAACATCACAGTCGCGAAAATAATTTGGCGGCCAAACGACGCAAAATCGGGCAAAACGCCCCGCGTAAACCATCCCGTCACGGAGATTAAAACTAAAGCTAACCCGCATGTCGCAAGCCACATTAAAAGCAAACTCACCGGCGCATAGGGAGAGTTTCGCAGCTCAGGTCGCAATACACCCCATATCACAATAAAAACCAGCGCCCATTTCCCGATTATTCCGCCCGTTGCCCAATCTGTGAAAAGGCCCGCAGCAAAGACTAGCCCCAAAGATAAAAGGCTCGTCGCATGTCTCGGCCACATCACGAGCACGAGCAACGGTACAAATCCAAATTCAAACCGCATGCCGAAAATATTTATCCACCCCAAGGAAATAGCCCCCGCAATAAACAAAGCGACACCTGCCAAAATGGCCGGTAACTTCTTACGGATCGGAGCGTGCATCTCGTAATAAGTCACAACTCTGCCTCTGGATTGGCTTCGCGATTGGGATTGGGGTTGGGATCGACTTCGGGATTGGGATCGTCTTCAGTTTCAACGGGTGCTTCAATTTTTTCAAACGGCGAGACCCAAACCCAATCGAGTTTGGCCGATTGGCTAGATAGCCTTGTTCGCATCTCGCCATTTTTTCCGCGTATTACGACACCAATATCAAGCCCGCGAGGCAAAGCCCCATCATCGCCAGAAGAAATAACGCGGTCACCAATGGCCCAATTTTCTCGCTGATTTATGAATGACAGTTTCGGTTGAGATGTATTATCGCCGGCCAGGATAGCGGTTGCGCCAGAGCGCGCCGAAGCGACGGCTATACGGCTGTTCAAATCTGACAAACGCAAAACGCGGGTGGTATTCGGGCCCGTATTAATCACATGGCCGACAAGACCTTGGGTCGACAGAACGGGATTGCCGATTTTCACGCCATCTTTGGATCCGACATTTAGGAGCAAAGATCGGACAAAGGGGCCATTGGATTCGCCAATCGCGCGCGCGGCAATCTTTTTCAACGGAACATCCGTCTCCGTATCAACGCCTAAAATCGCTTCATAGCGGGCAACCTTAAAGGCCAAATTATCATAGCGCGCTTGGCGTTCCCGGAGGATGGCGACTTCCTCGCGCAGCTGAGTATTTTCCTCAAGTGCGCTCTTGCGGCCTTTAAAAGACGCGAAGAATTGTTCTATCCAGCGGAGCGGCGGAGTCATTAGTGCAGCAAGAGGCGCTGCGGTTTCCTGCGATGCGACTTCAAGTCCAGACGGCTGATGGATGCCGCCACGTTGGAAACTAATCAGGACACTGGAAATCAAGATTGCGGAAAACAGCGCAATACGGGTCAGTCCACTATTGGAGCGCTCCGGTCTGCGCATGCTAAACTCCGCTTAGTTTTATGGCCTCAGATCCGCCGAGCATTAAACGCCCGCTTCAAGGACGACTTTCCACTTTTTCAGATTTTCCACGACTGTTCCGGAGCCGCGAACGACACAAGACAGCGGATCATCCGCAATCGACACTGGCAAGCCCGTGCGATTACGTAATTCAACATCAAGATTGCGAAGCAGCGCGCCGCCGCCTGTCAACATGATACCTTTATCAACAATATCCGCAGCCAGTTCTGGTGGTGTAGCTTCAAGAGCTAATTTTACAGCATCAACAATTTGTTCGACCGGTTCTTCAAGGCTTTCGGCAATCATCGCTTCATTGATGGCAATTTCGCGCGGAACACCATTCATAAGATCACGGCCTTTAATTTGAACCGTCATTCCCTCGCCGTCATCTGGCGTTGTTGCGGAGCCAATTTCTTTCTTCACTCGCTCGGCGCTCATTTCGCCAAGTAGTAAATTCGTTGTGCGCCGCACATATTGGATGATCGCGTCGTCCATTTTATCGCCTCCGACCCGGACGGATCTAGAATAGACCATACCATCCAAAGACAAGACGGCGATCTCTGTCGTGCCGCCGCCGATATCCACAACCATTGACCCCGATGGCTCATGGATTGGAAGGCCGGCTCCTAATGCAGCGGCCATGGGTTCGTAAATAATATAGACTTTGGTTGCGCCGGCTTGTTGAGCCGATTGGTAAATGGCGCGTTTCTCAACGGCTGTCGCGCCAGCGGGTACACAAATAACAACTTTTGTTCCAGCCCAACGGAAGTGCTTCTTGTTCACTTTTTGGATGAAGTGTTTGATCATTGCCTCGGCGACTTCAAAGTCCGCGATCACACCGTCTTTCATTGGGCGGATGGCCTCAATATTTCCAGGGGTGCGACCGAGCATTAACCGCGCATCTTCCCCAACCGCGTGAACGACTTTGCGGCCATTGCGAATGGAGTAGGCCACCACCGACGGTTCGTTCAAAACTATGTCGCGCCCTTTTGCGTAAATCAGCGTATTTGCTGTTCCAAGGTCAATGGCGAGGTCAGTTGAGAATTTGTCAAAGATAGACATAGTCAATCCGGTTTGTGAGGTCGAGGTTATCGCGCAAACACCTCGAAAAATATTTATAGTGAATCAGTCGTTACCGACACGCCCTTCTCCTAAACCATGATTAACCTTTAACTAATTTGCAAGCGAAGGAGACGGAAAATCATCCAAAAAATGCATTTTATCGCACTAAAGCGGAGTGCGTGCTTCTAGTCGCCGCCGCGCGAGCCAAGAAAGCAATATCGCGGCCGCTGCTAGCGCAGCGAAAAATACCGACATCCAGCTACCCGATAGGCCCGACATAAAGCCCTGACTGATTAACGCGACGACGACGATTTTTGGGATAATGCCAATGGCCGTACCGCCAAGAAAGTGACGAAACTTCATACGAGATACGCCTGCGGCTAAATTCACAAGGATAGCTGGGCCCGTCGGTACAAGCCTGACAACGAGGCTCGTTATAAAGCCATTTTTTCGAACAGCTGCGGAGAGTTTACGGATCAACTCCGCGTCTATTTTCTGCAACCGCTCAGCCCCGAGGACATGACCAATTCCAAACCCCAAAATCGCCGCAGTCATACTTCCGATCCATGCCAAGCTCCCACCCTGCCAAGGACCAAAGGCAAGGATCGTTCCTGTAATCAGCATCCATTGCGGCGCGCCCACAAATGCCATAAAGCAAAAAAGTCCAATTGTAATCGGGACCGCCCATGGAGAGTCTGAGAGCGACTGCATCA
>CAZKHC010000026.1:16802-18247 GCA_964552135.1 uncultured Algimonas sp.
CTTTCGGAGGTTGATTGCGGAACCACGTCATTTGCCGCTTCGCAAATCGGCGACTTTCGCGCTTCGCAGATTCAATGGCTTCGTCCAAAGTCTCTTTCTCGTCAAAATAACTCCGGAGTTGCCGCAATCCTATGGCCTTCATGACAGGCAGGCTCTCGTCAAATTTCTTTTCAAACACCGACTTCGCCTCCTCTAATCCACCGCCGCGCAGCATGGCATCATAGCGCCTATTGATACGGTCATAGAGCCCGTCGCGCGGCGGCGTCAGGACACAAAACTTGGCAAATCGTATCGGCACGATGGGATGCGTTTCCGCCTGCCACTCTGACAGCGGACGCCCCGTACCGCGCGAGACATTGACGATACGTTGTAACCGTTGCGGATCATCCCCTAACACGCGCGCGACGGCTACCGGGTCCAAACGTTCCGCTTCTTCCCGCAGTGCCGCAATACCGTCACGCTCAAGCATGGCGGCCGTGTCGCTCGAAATCTTTTCAGGAATAGAAGGAATTTCCGCCATGCCCTGCAATAAGGCGCGAAAATAAAGGCCGGTGCCTCCTACGAGAATAGGCACTTTATCGCGGCTCAAAATGTCAAAAATATAGGGTTCAACATCGCGCAGCCATTGCCCCGCAGAATAACGAACGCGGCCTGAAACATGCCCGAATAAATGATGCGGAAGTTCCGTCATTTCGCTTGGCGTTGGACGGGCTGATAGGATTTGCAAATCCTCATAAACCTGCAGCGCATCAGCATTGATGATTTCGCCGCCCACTTCACGGCCAATTTTTATTGCAAATGCGCTTTTCCCGCTCGCGGTCGGACCTGCGATGCAAATAACGGGTTTCATAACGCTGCGCGCTCAAGGGAAATCCGCGGCACGCGGATTAGCTCGTCGGATTTAAAGCGTAGAAGATATAATTGCCGCCTCGATTTATCAGCAATGTTACGGGCTCATCAACTTTTGCCGCAGCTTGCATGGCTGCCTCAAACTCTTCAGGTGTCGCAATTCGTTCAAACCCGATTTCTTCGATGATATCCCCTTTTAGAATTTTACCGCTGGCGGGGACACGTTTATCGATTTTCACGACCCGAACGCCTTTGACGTCGTCATCTATGCGGTTTCGATCTCGTACATCCTCGCTCAGGGCTTCAACGGAAATTCCAGCGACAGATCTTTCGGCGTTGCCAGCGGCAACTTCGCGGCGGACTTTTTCTTCGTCCGTGACTTGTTCTTCCAGCCGCTCAATCGTGATTTCGAGAGTTTTGCGTTTTTTCTTTCGTAAAATTTCAATTTTCACCGGCTTATCAATTTCAGATTCAGCAATGCGGCGAGACAATAAGCGCGAGGCCTCAAGTGGTTTGCCGCCAATGGATAAAATCAAATCCCCGCGCTGCAAACCGCCCTTATCCGCGGGACTATCTGCAACAACAGATTTCACGAG
>CAZKHC010000027.1:0-18224 GCA_964552135.1 uncultured Algimonas sp.
TCAAGCAGTCTTATGACGGCTTTCCGCGTTAGATGTCTCTAGGAAACTCATAAGCCTGGGCAAGTTTACCCTTAC
Source organism: uncultured Algimonas sp. (assembly GCA_964552135.1). Lineage (GTDB taxonomy): Bacteria > Pseudomonadota > Alphaproteobacteria > Caulobacterales > Maricaulaceae > Litorimonas. The sequence goes on from CAZKHC010000027.1 coordinate 76, forward strand.
CGCATCCCGTCCTTGACACTTCCCTTGTGAGCCCCGTAATCTATTGATGTCTTTGGATTTTCGTCTCCTTTCGATTGACTTAGACATTAAGGCGGCAGGGTGGCACCCCTGCTGCCTTTTCTACGAAAAGTAGCAGGTTTATTGTTTTTAACGGCTTGGCCGTTGGGCTGCCTTTTCCACGAAATACATCAGGGTTTTTGTTTTCACGGCTTTACCCTGGGGCTGCCTTTTCAAATTTTTAAGATATATTTTGAAAAGAAGCGCCTAGGCTTGCGGCGTTTTAGTCTTGACGACTGCGTTTTTACACTTATCTGCTTGCGGCTTGTAATTTTGACGAGAAGAGTCTTTCGCCATGCAAAAATTTCCAATGACAGTTCAGGGCCATGCGGCGCTGGAAACGGAACTGAAACATCTTAAATCCGTAGAGCGGCCTTACATTATCAATGCGATTTCGGTTGCACGCGATCATGGCGATTTATCTGAAAATGCTGAGTATCATGCGGCAAAAGAAAAACAGGGTTTTATCGAAGGACGGATTCAGGAGCTCGAGTCTAAACTTTCGCTCTCGCAAGTTATCGACCCGACCTCTATGTCAGGCGATGTCGTGCGGTTTGGCGCAACGGTTAAAATTGTGAATGAAGATACGGACGAAGAAAGCACCTACCAAATCGTCGGCGAAGACGAAGCCAATGTGAAAGACGGCAAGATTTCTGTCACTTCGCCGATTGCCCGCGCCATGATTACAAAAGAAGTCGGCGACGCCTTTGAAGTTATCGCTCCCGGAGGTTCCAAGGGCTACGAAATCCTTGAGGTTCATTATAAGTAATGAGCGATGAGGCGCCACATTGCCTCGTCATCTCTGATGGCCGCCGCGGGATAGAAAACCAAGGGCTTGGCCTGGCGGAAAGCTGCGCTGCCTTGCGTCCGCTGGGGGTTCAAACCCATCATATTCGTCACGGTAAAACGCTGGCTGCCCTTCCGCCTAAGGCGCAATTGAAACTAGCAAAATTTAGCGTGCCTGATTGTGATATCGCCGTGGGGTGTGGCCGCCAAGCTGTTGCCCCTTTGCTAGATTTGAAACGCCGTCGCCCCGATGTGATGACTATCTATATCCAAGATCCGCGCATGAACTCTTCCGCTTTTGATTTAGTCATTGCGCCTGAACATGACGGACTTACCGGCGAAAACGTTGAATCGATGATCGGGTCGCCTAACCGTGTCTCGAAAGATAGGATAATCGTTGAGACACTGAATTATGCTGAAGGCCTTGCGAAACTTCCAATGCCGCGTGCGGCGATACTCATTGGCGGGATGTCAAAAACACATAAATTAGATAAAAACTCGCATGACGCTCACATGGCAGCGGCGTTTAATTTACACGCGGCGGGGTACTCGCTCCTGATAACAACATCTCGGCGCACTCCGGATTTCGGGCGGTTGGCGTGGAAGCGATTTGCCTCTGATTACGATTATGTTTGGTTGCACGATGGAGAGGGCCCAAACCCTTATTTCGCTTTCTTAGGCGGCGTCGAAATTATTCTCGTAACGGAGGATAGCACAAATATGCTCACGGAAGCTTGCGCAACGGGAAAGCCGGTCTTTCGTTTACCAATGGCAGGAAAGCCCGGGAAATTTCAGCAACTTTATGACGCGCTGGAAAAACGGTGCGGGGTGTTGCCTTATACTGATCAGACCGCCGCAGAGGACTATGTTCCGTTGAACGAAACTTCGCGCCTCGCGCAGTTAGTTTGGAATAAATATGAAGCCATGAGATAGCGGCCATGTTTAGATGTTTGAATATTATTCTCACCCTCTTTCTCACTCATTCCCTTTGGGGCTGTAAAACAATCACCCTCGACGAATCCCAAAGCCGGGATACCTTGGTTCGCAAAGCCATTTATTAAACCACGGGTAACGAAAGCTTGCAGACTTACGACACGGTAGAGACTCTCAAGACTTTAAGATTGAGGCCTTCCACATTTAGTCTGATAGGGGGCGTTGCAGGAAGGATAGCCTGCGCCTACATTCGTGACGAATATTATATTTAAGTGAGTCTTGTCATGACGGAAACCATTCATCACCGCGTTCTTATCATCGGTTCTGGACCAGCAGGGTATACGGCTGCCGTCTATGCCGCGCGGGCTATGTTAGAACCTGGTATCGTGGCGGGTATGCAGCCCGGCGGACAATTGACGATTACAACAGATGTCGAGAATTATCCTGGGTTCCCGGAAATTATGGGCCCAGACTTGATGGAGAAGTTTAAGGAACATGCGCTTAAATTTGGTACGGCTTTCCATGACGACATCATCATGGATGTCGATTTCTCCAGTAAGCCTTTCGTGATGAAAGGGGAAAGCGGAAATACCTATACCTCAGATGCCGTTATTATCGCGACGGGGGCGCAAGCGAAATGGCTTGGCCTGCCATCAGAGGACAAATTCCAAGGCTTTGGTGTTTCGGCCTGCGCGACTTGCGACGGGTTTTTCTATCGTGACCGCGAAGTCGTTGTTGTGGGCGGTGGGAATACAGCCGTAGAGGAGGCATTATTCCTGACGAATTTTGCGTCTCGCGTCACATTAGTTCACCGCAGAGATAGTTTGCGGGCGGAGAAGATTTTGCAAAAACGTTTATTTGATAATCCAAAAGTCGAAATTCTCTGGGATACGACTTTGGAAGAAATCCTCGGTGATGATCAGCCGCTTGGTGTGACGGGTGTTCGGCTGAAAAATAAGAAAACAGATGAAATCTATGATCGCGAAACTCATGGTGTTTTCATCGCCATCGGTCACACGCCTTCAACGAGTATATTCAAAGGTCATGTGGCTATGAATGAGGGCGGTTATATTACGACCGCGCCGGATAGTACGGCGACCAATGTTCCTGGCGTCTTTGCGGCGGGTGATGTGTCTGACGAGCTATTTCGCCAAGCGGTAACAGCAGCTGGTCTGGGCTGTATGGGCGCTTTAGAAGCCGAGCGATATTTGACAGAAGTTAGCGCGCATCATCTAGAGGCCGCAGAATAGTGCCGAGCGCCCTAGATTGGGATAAGCTTAAGACGTTTCATGCGGCGGCGCAGACCGGTTCTCTGACGGCCGCTGCGGATAAACTTCGAATTTCCCAATCTGCTGTCTCGCGTCAAATTACGGCGCTTGAAGATTACCTCGAAATGCCCTTATTTCACCGGCATGCGCGCGGCTTAACTCTAACCGAACAAGGGCATATTTTGTTTAAAACGGCGGATGATGTTGCCGTTCGTATTGCACGCGCCCAAAGCCAAGTCATCGATAGTCGGCAAAAGCCTCAAGGCGTTTTACGTGTTTCGACGCCCATATCTTTGGGGTCCAATTGGTTGCCGTCCGTTTTACCGGAATTTTTGGATGCCTATCCCGATATTGATGTTCAGTTGATACTTGAAGATTCGGAGCATGATTTATCGGTTTTTGATGTCGATTGCGCATTGCGTCCTTGGCCATCTACCCAAGGTGATGTGATTGAACGAAAATTGGGTCAAATCACCCAATCTCTCTACGCCAGTCACAAGTATCTTTCGGATCACGGCGCGCCGACCTCTGTTCAAGATTTGGATAATCACCGCATTGTGGCCTTTGGTGATTTAATCCCTAAGAACCTTCATAGTGCGAATTGGGTTTTAGGTGCTGGCCGAGAGTCCGGAGCCCCGCTGCGCAAACCGGCGCTGGTTGTCAATAATTTGCATGGCATTATGCGCGCTGCGGAGGCTGGAATTGGGATTGTAGGAATACCTGATTATATGACGGTCTTGTCAAAACGCCTTGTTCGTCTCTTGCCTAACGTCCGTGGGGAGGAATTTGACCTGTATTTTGTGTATCCAACAGAATTGCGAGGATCTGTCCGGGCAAAAGTATTCCGTGAATTTTTAACAAATGTGACGAAGGACTGGCCGAGATCCTGAAATTCAGCCCTTATCTGACGGTAAGATGAATAATATGATGAGATGAGGGGGTGTTCTATGCGTTTTTGCATAACTCTCTTGCACTCGCGCGGGTTCCGAAAATACCCCGGTCTTCCTATATAATGAGCACGGACGCGGCAACGTCCTCCCCTTCTGCGCCGCGCTTCATACCGCATTCTCTCTCCCCGACTGAATTGCGAAGACTTTTACGGCCCCTGTTTTTCAGCGGGCCGTTTTTTTTTGGCGCTTTATTAACCTTAATTCCCGTAAAGGTTCATCAGATATGCGCTGAAACACGGTGCAAGGGGGACACATATGTCTGCAAATGACGTTCAGCAAGATATGAAAGCGATATCTACGGATGCGGAATATCTAAAAATATTAGCGGAAACCCTTGAATCGGGTGTCAGTATTTTAGATGAAAATATGAACTACCTGTTCTTGTCGGACGCGGTCTATCAGAACATAGGTGCTACAAGAGATCAATTAAAACCCGGGGATCCTCTCTCTAAATGCCATGACATCATGGTTGCGAATGGCTTATTCACGACTGAAGCTCTCGAAGGACAAGATCTCTCGGCATCGACTCAATTGAAACGCAATGCGGATGGCGAAGATACCGGTGCACGACTTGTCACATTAGGCGATGGCAGCACCCACCGCTTTATTCGAAAACACTTATCATGTGGCAAAACGGTGTCTATCGCCGATGATGTTTCGGAATTGGTCGAGAAAAATAAGTTGCTCGATACAGCTATGGATTTAGGTCATGCGGGCTATTGGTCCTTAGAAATTCCAACAAAGACTTATACGCTTAGCAAATCTCTTTATAGGTTTTTTGGCCCCGATATTGGTCACAAAGTTCAAAAATCGGGTATCATAACGATGATACATCCTGATGATCGTCATATTTTAAAAGCAGCTCTCAGGAACGCACTAAAAACCGGAAATCGCTTCGAAGTCACATGCCGGTCAATAACGCATGACGGCCGTGAGCGAAGGGCGACAACGACCGGTGAAATTATGCGAGACGCGAAAGGGAAAGCGATACGGATTCAAGCCCATGTCAGGGACGTGACGCGGGCCCACAAGCAGGCCGTGGAGCTTGAGCGTGCCAAAGATGAAGCTATTGCGGCGTCGCAAGCGAAATCGGAGTTTCTTGCCAATATGAGCCATGAAATCCGAACGCCGATGAACGGCATATTAGGTATGGCGGAACTTCTTGGGAATTCTGATATCAATCAACGACAGCGAGAATTCGTTTCTGTCATCAATAATTCCGCGTCGGCCTTGCTCAATATCATCAATGATATTTTGGATTTTTCAAAAATTGAAGCAGGGGCGTTTGAAATTGACCCTGTTCCATTTGATCTGAAATCCTCTTTAAATGATGTTACGTCGCTTTTGCGGACCACAGCTCAAGGCAAGGGTCTTGAGCTCATTATTAATTATCCGACGGACCTCCCGAAGTTTTTTGTCGGCGATGTGGGGCGTTTACGTCAGGTGGTCACGAACTTGGTTGGCAACGCTGTAAAATTTACAGAAAACGGCCACATTACGATTGATGTTGATATAAAGCCCAGCCGAGACATGGCGATTTGCACTTTGTCTGTGAAGGATACAGGGATTGGGATTTCGCCAGAAAAAATGAACCGCATTTTCGACAAATTTACCCAAGCTGATGGATCCACGACCCGTGTTTATGGCGGTACGGGATTGGGCTTGACCATTTCAAAGCATATTATCGAAATGATGGGCGGTCGAATGCAGGTGACCTCCGAACTTGGAAAAGGTTCAAGCTTTGGATTTCGTATTCCATTGCCCATGGATCAAAACGCCACAACCGATGCATTTGATAGCACCTTAATCTTAGGCAAGCGTGTCCTCGTCGTCGATGATATTGAGACAAATCGGCAGGTTTTTATGGAACAAATGCGTGCTTGGGGATTAAAAGCGGATACCGCGATAGACGGTATCGATGCGATTGCAAAAATTCGTACAGCTCAGGATAATGATGATGACTATGATTTAATTCTCCTCGATTTCTTGATGCCTGGAATGAATGGACAAGAATTCGCGCAGATGGTGTCTCAAACCCAGTCTGTCAAATCCCCGCAGATCATCATGCTCTCCTCATGTGATCAACCTGTGAGTACGTCTTCGCTCGCGCGCATGGGCATTGATAGCTACCTTATTAAACCCGTCCGAGAACGCCGCCTCTTTGATACTATCGTCCGCGTCTTATCTAACCCGTCCGAGATCACCATTCAAAATGATGTCATGGTTGAGGAGCCGGACAGCGCGCCGCGCGGCCCGCAGAAGCAAGAGATTTTGGTCGCTGAAGATTTTGCGTTAAACCAAGATGTGGTCAAACTCATGTTGGTGGATACGCCTTTTGCGCCCATTTTTGCGAATACAGGCCAAGAAGCCGTTGATCTGTACACGCAAAACCCAAATCGTTTTCCATTGGTTCTAATGGATGTCTCTATGCCCGTCATGGATGGTCATCAAGCTACGCGAGAGATACGCGCTTTTGAGGCCGAAAACGGATTAAAAGCTGTGCCTGTGATTGCGCTTACCGGACATGCGCTTAAGAATGATCGTGAAGATTGTCTCGATGCTGGAATGGATGATTATTTGACCAAACCCGTAAAACAACTACAGCTTATCGAGAAGTTAGAAATCTATTCGGGCAAGGCGATTATGATTCAGCGGTCAGCATGAGATGGAATTTTTAAAAACAACATCGTTTAGTGCCATATTGATTTTGGGTGTTGCGTCTTGCTCCAACGCGTCCGCACCAAAATTACCGCTTCAGCAATTCCAAATTCATTTACAAAGCCTGTGCGGTCAAAGCTATAAAGGACAAGTTATTAGCACGGATCCACAAGATGAAGACTGGCGCAAAGAAACCCTCACGCTGGGTTCCGTCACATGTCCGGATGCATTAACAACCGTTCTGCCATTGGCTGTTGGTTCAGATAGGAGCCGCGTCTGGACCCTGCGTTTAGAAGAAGATGGAGAAGCTCTTGATTTCCGTCATGCCCACACACTCAAAGATGGTTCGCCTGATCCTGTCACAGGATATGGCGGCGTCGCGACAACGGCGAATAGCACGTCTGTCCAAGCCGTCTTTCCGGTGGATGAGTATTCCAAAAAGAATTTCAAGGAAAATGGCTTAGAGGTTTCTATGACCAATATTTGGTCAATCGACATCGTGCCGGGTAAAAAAATGACCTATAATTTGAACCGTGAAGGCCGAAATTTTGTCGCGGAGTTCGATTTGACCTCCTCAGAATAAACTTATTTTATTCAACTGATTTTGTGTGCAAGATTCTAACTTGGTAGAAATTCGTTGAGCTGAAATTTCTCCGTCTGAATTTTTTCAGCATAAACAATATATCGAAATGGTCCCCCATAGCTCAGCGTTGAGAACGGGTAGCAGGTCACTAGGGCGATTTGTGCCGTGGTTTTGGGCGCATCAATATCAATACCAGAGTGCTCTTTGTCGACGATTTCCTGACCCGTAACGGCGAAACGCGTACGGCTTTTGTCGATATTTTCAATCTCGATGACATCTCCCATTTCAAGATGTTCGAGGAAAGCAAAATGCGTATTCTTATGAGCGGCAATTACGGAGAGTCCCGGCTGTCCCGGCAGTACGGTTTGCTGCATATGTGACGGCGCAAAGCCTAAGGCTTGCCCCGTTCCAACATCTAAAAGGATTTCGCTCTTGCCAAGGCGCGGAATGGTGAGTCTTGCTAAAGGCTGGGCGTCCATCCAAGGCCAAGGTAAAACTGGTGTGCCTGTCGCTAGAGATTGACTCCAAGCCCGCTGCATCAAAATATCAGCCACGACGCCTTTCGCTGGAATATAAGTGGCATGGGCCAAGCAAATCGCGGCAGCGGAGAAGACCAAGAGCGCTAGGGCGCTGCGTTTTGGTTTCATGAGGCGCGCCGCCGCGTCAAAGTCTGCAAACCCAACCCGAGCAGGAGCAATAGGGCGCCGAGAAAACCCAGGACTTGATGCGGGCTTGCCGTATTTGGCAGTACGAGACTTCGCGGCGTTGTCGAGGTTGACCTAGCTTTATTGCGCTGCGGCGGGGTTGGGTTTTGCGCCGCATTATGCGCGGCCAGTTCGCCAAAATTCCAGCCTTCGGGCAGCATCGTTGGGACCTTCGTCCCATTTAATTTATCGGCCGCAGGACGGGAAGGCGTGATATCAACGGCGACCAAAGAGGTCAGGCGGCTAACGATGCTATGGTCCAGGGCCGTTTGTAAAATTTTCGCGTCGATCTCAGATGCGTGTGTGCGATCAAATCGGCTCTCTTCTAGGTCCGCAATCTTGGCTCTCGCCCACAGAACGGAGAGCCCTGTTGCGTCTTTGGCATCGGAGAGGTCTTTGGTCTCTCGCCAGAGTTCGCCCACACGATTCCCTGATATTGAAAATTCAGCTGGAAGATCTTTCGTTTTTATTTTCGCAATACTGATAATAGGATCCCCTTGATAAACATCCGGCAAGCGGGAAGGGAAACGTGCGGCAGAATATTTATCTCCGACGGAACTTTTCACATCGGTCAGAACGGGATTATTGATGGCTTTGAAAAGTGTTTCCATACGTTTGCCGACTTCGGACGCGTGGCCAATTTGTACAGATGTGCCTCGACCGAACTTCGCTGCACGCGACAAGAAAAACCGATTGGGAGCCGAGCCTATGCCGACAGGGAATAAACGTGCTTCACCCAGCTCATCTTGGATTTGAGCAAATAATTGCTGCTCATTTCCAATACTGCCATCCGTAATAAAAATGACTTGCCTCAGACGTCCAGAGGACTCGCCACGGGTTTTTAATGCGGTGGCTAAGGCAGGCGACATATTGGTTCCACCATTGGCGTTTAATGCTTTAACCCAGCGCCGGGCTTTGCCAATATTTTGCGCTGTGGCGGGAACGGGTTGCGTCTTAAATGATGAATGTGTCGAAGAAAATCGAATGATATTAAATGTATCTTTGGGGCTTAAATTATCTAGCGCCAAGAGGAGCGAATGACGCGCCTGAATAATCGAAGTCCCATTCATGGAACCGGATGTATCAATCACAAAAATACTTTCGCGGGCTTGCGTTGGGATATCGTCTATATGCGTCATGGGCGGGGTGATCATAGACATGAGATATGTCTCATTCCCGAGGGTTTGTTTGAAGACTGCGCTATAGGGTTCACGCGTCTCTTGTGCGCGCCATTCCAAGAGGAAATCACGATTGGCGGGAACTGCGCCTTCCGCGAGGTTAACGTGAAGGCCGGTACCTTCCTTCTGGGTCGTGGAAATATCATGATAGGTACTTTTGACATCCGCGACATCAAACCCCGCATCTAAATTGATGTTTAGACTTACGGGTAAGCGCATATATTCGATGGGTTCTTGCGAGGGCGGATTGAGGGGTGGGTTTATGGCTTTGCGGTCCAATACAGGATCAAAGGTGACGTTTTGTAATCCGCCCGTCGTGGCGACTTGGACGGTCTGCATAGGCGGCGAATAGCGCGGCGCGACGGTCATTGGGAAATGCGCGGAAAAGACTCCGTCTTTGATCTCGACTTTATCTTGATATTCGATTTGGATCGCGACGGTCTCATGCGGGCCGATATTGGCTACTGAGGCCGTGAATATATTTGGACGCTTTTGTTCAACGAGACTGGCTTTTTTGCCTTGCACCTTTGCTTGTTGATATATTTTTTTGGCTTGTTTCTTTTCTTTGATTTGGCCTTCAATCATGCGCCCGCCAATGACCATACGAAGCCTGTCGACGGCGGCATTTTCGGGGAGTGGAAATACATAAATCCCTTCCACCCATTGATCGGATGTGTTCTCAAAGGTCTGGGATAATGTGGTGCGGATAACTGGGCCGGCAATATCCATTTTCACATCTGTCGCGACTAAGGGCGCTTCAATATATTGCCCCGCGACATCGGTTTGGAACATTAATGTTCCCGTCTCGGCATCATTGACGCGCATGATGCGTTGGTCCTGTTTTTGCTTAAAATTAGGTTCTGCCTGGGGCGGCGAGGCATATGCGGTCTGGCTCAAAACGCAGGCGCCTGTGAACAAAACAGTCGTTGAAAAAAGAATATGCCGTAGCTGCATGAGAACCTCCCAAAAATGATTTGATAGGCTCTCTTAAAATTGGACTATGGACAGAGGAGGGCGGCATTGCGTTGGTTGCGAGGCAATCCCGCCGTAATCTTGCCTAGATCAATGCAAGGGACACAGCCTTGCCATAATCGGATGTTGCTTCGCCGGAGGCATGGGGTTCAGCTTTTGTTTTGGGCGAATACGGCGTCGCAGATTTCGATAGCAGCTTGAAGAACCTGATCAATACTCAGACCCGTTGTATCCAGCAAATGCGCATCCTCAGCAGGTTTTAGCGGCGCGGCTTTGCGCGTGCTGTCTCGGGTGTCACGTTCAATCAGTTGGGCGAGTACTTTTTCGACCGTGAGGTCTTCACCATAACTCGTGAGTTCCATATGCCGCCGTTTCGCGCGCTCTGCCTGTGAGGCCGTAACATAAAGTTTCACGTCAGCCTTAGGGCAGATAACCGTGCCGATATCGCGCCCGTCTAATATCCCGCCTTTTGCCGCGAAGCTGCGTTGAAACGCGAGTAAGGCCGCGCGCACGTCAGGATGAACTGACACTTTGGAGGCAGCTGCGCCAATCGGTCCAGATTTGAGGATTGGGTCTCCGAGGTCTTCAGCGGAGATTTGCTTTGCCGCTCTTGTCCCGTCTGCAGAGTGGCTAACATCGCCGCCCGAATCTAAAACCTGCTTGGCGGTAGCGCGGTAGAGTTTCCCCGTATCCAGATAGGGCAGGCCATAATGCACCGCGAGCCCTTTCCCTAGCGTGCCTTTGCCCGACGCGAAAGTTCCGTCTATCGCTATCACGGTCATGAGATATTTGCCCCAAGCCCGCGCATAAGGTCAAAGAAACTCGGAAAGCTTGTTGCAATCATGGACGCATCATCAATTTTGACCGGGGCGTCGGCAACTAATCCTAGAATGAGTGCACTCATGGCGATGCGGTGGTCATGATGAGTCGTGACGGTTCCGCCGCCAGTAACGACGCCGCCTTTGACCTTTAATCCGTTCTCCAGTTCTTCAACATCCACGCCATTTATACTCAGAAGATTTGCCGTGGCGGTGATGCGGTCGCTTTCTTTGACCCGTAGTTCGCCAATATCGTCCATAATGGTTGTACCTGAGGCGACAGAAGCCGCAACGGCCAAGATGGGATATTCGTCAATCATAGAGGCTGCGCGTTCGGGCGGGACTGTGATGCCATTTAGCTTAGAATATTTCACATGAATGTCGGCAATGACTTCGCCGCCAGATTTACGGAAATTATCTGCTCGGACATGACCCCCCATTTCGGTTAAGCATTCAAATAATCCTGTCCGCGTCGCATTCATCATCACATTTTCAATTATGACATCAGAGCCGGGCGTAATGAGGGCGGCCACAATTGGGAAAGCGGCGGAAGACGGATCACCCGGAACATGGACGGTTGTTGCTTTCAATTTCACGGGGCCATCGAGCTTGATGACATCGGCGCCGTTACGTTTTGTGACCTCCACATTTGCCCCAAATGCGCGCAGCATATTTTCCGTATGGTCCCGCGTAGCGATAGGTTCTGTAATGGTTGTGACGCCCTGCGTATTGATACCCGCGAGTAAGATTGCGGATTTGACCTGCGCAGAGGCAATCGGCGGCGTATAGGTGAGTGGCTGTAGCATCCCGCTGCTTTGTAGTTTTACCGGAAGCCGTCCGCCTTTCTGCGCTGCGGCTTTAATGCCCATTTCGCGCAAAGGGTCCAAAATTCGGTTCATAGGACGAGAGGATAGCGAAGCGTCTCCTGTGAAAACGGCTTCAATCTCATATCCGGCACAAGCGCCCATAATGAGCCGCACGCCCGTCCCAGCATTGCCGCAATCTAAATAGTCTTTGGGCGACTGCAATCCAGCCGCGCCGCAACCTTCCACGCGATAGGCGCCGTCGCCTGTCTTTGTGATGACCGCGCCCAAAGCTTCCATGACTGAGGCCGTAGACAGAATATCTGCGCCCTCAAGCAGGCCTGTGACCTTAGTCGTCCCTTCGGCCATCGCGCCAAAGATCATTGATCGGTGACTGATGGACTTGTCCCCAGGAGCTCGAATAGTGCCAGAAAGCGCCTGAGATTGGCTTGAAGAACTGCGCATGATGGGCTTGCGCCTCCATTGATTCTTGACTCACATAAGCCAAACGCTAAGAGGCGCTCATCTCGCAAATCCGAGCGCTCACCGCAAGCGTTTAGGTAAGGCATTAAGAAGGCGACAAAAATGGCAAAAGTCGATATCGGCACAAAACGGGTCTGTCCTGAATGTGACGCCAAATTTTATGATTTAAATCGCAATCCGGCAGTTTGCCCAATGTGCCAGAATAGTTTTGATCCGTCAGAGCTAGATCCGAATGCAGTCTTGCCAACAGCCCAGCTAAAACCACAAGCCAATACTGAGGACGACCCCGACGAAGCTGAAGAGGCGGTCGAAGTCGACGAGGAAGACATCGACGAGGAAGAAATGGCCGCCAAAGAGCTAGAGCTTGACGGCGATGATGCTGCGATTATCTCCGGTGCGGCCGGAGATAATGAAGAAAAACCTGAATTTGATGGTTTCTCGACAGATGAAGACGAAGATCAAGATGCGGCTCTGGTCCCGGACGACGACGAGGCCACATTACCTCCAGGCGCAGATGACGACGATGATGAAGAAATAGAGATTTAGGTTCTCATGCGGGCCAGTTAGTTTAGCCCGCAGAACGCGCTTGCCACGCCTTGCGCCGGGCGGTAAACGGCGCGCCACATTGTCCGGTTTTCTTGTGTGATTTGCCGGGCCCGAATAGAAAATTCGGGGCCTTAGCTCAGCTGGTAGAGCGCTTCGCTGGCAGCGAAGAGGTCAGGGGTTCGACTCCCCTAGGCTCCACCATTTTCGAAATTGCGCATTCATTACATCCTTGAAAATTGGACATTTTACCATCCACTCGTATTGCAATGCGCCGCGGTCGAGGGCAGGTGATTTACATGACGCGTAAACGAGATTTAAAAATTGCGACGATTGGAGCGGGCTATGTCGGCCTCGTGACGGGCGTTTGCTTCTCAGACTTTGGCTATGACGTGACGTGCGTGGATAAAGATAGCCGCAAAATTGCGAAATTAGAATCTGGCGAAATGCCGATATTTGAGGAGGGCCTCGAAGGGCTCGTCAAACGAAATAAACGAGACGGTCGATTGCATTTTACAACGGATTTAGCGGCGGCCGCCCCTGAAGCCGACGTTGTCTTTATTGGGGTTGGGACGCCGCCCGCGGAGGATGGCTCCGCCGACTTGCAATATGTAATGGCAGCTGCGCGCGAGCTTGCGCCACTGCTTTCGGGTTTTAGTGTGATTGCGATCAAATCTACTGTACCTGTTGGGACGAGCGATAAGGTAGAGGCCCTCATGCGGGAGGTCGCGCCGAAAGCTGAGTTTGCTGTCGTGTCTAATCCTGAATTTTTGCGGGAAGGCGTCGCGATTTCTGATTTCACCAACCCAGACCGCGTCATTATTGGGACAACGGATGAACGCGCACGAGATGTCATGGCACGGCTTTACCGCCCATTCTCGGCGCTTGGACCGCCTATCGTTTTCACAGATCGCCGAACATCCGAGTTATTAAAATATTCCGCCAATGCGTTCCTCGCCACGAAAATCAGTTTCATCAATGAGATTGCGGATCTTTGCGAAGCCGTTGGGGCGAATGTGACGGATCTCGCCTTTGGAATGGGGCTCGATGAACGCATAGGGTCTAAATATCTTGCGCCTGGGCCGGGGTATGGCGGCTCGTGTTTTCCAAAAGATACAATCGCATTACTTGATATTGCAAAAAAGGCAGGGGTTGAAGCGCGGATTGTAGAACAAGTGGTCAATGTAAATGAGGCGCGCAAAGACTCTATGGCACAAAAAGTAATCGCCCTCTGCGGCGGGTCAGTAAAAGGACTGACCGTCGCAATGCTCGGCTTGGCTTTTAAACCGGACACGGATGATGTCCGCGAAACGCCCGCATTTCCAATTATTGAGGTTCTGCAGAAAGCGGGGGCGAACATCCGTGCCTTTGACCCTGCGGCGATGGAGGAGTCGAAAGACTACCTGACAGATGTAGCCTATTGCGAGGATGCTTATGATTGTGCGGAAGGGGCCGATGTTGTCGTGCTCGCGACGGAGTGGCCGCAGTTTCGTGACCTTGATTTTCCTCGTTTAGGTAACCTCATGTCGGGAAAGCGATTTGCCGATTTACGCAATGTTTATGTCCCCGATGACGTCCGCCGCCATGGTTTTGACTATGTGAGCATCGGACGGAGCTAAAAGTGATAGCTATATATTCGATTTTGCACGATTTCCGAGAGCGACTTATTGAAAAGCGATAAAATCATCCTTAGGTCTATTGGGTAAGAAGAGACGAAAAGGGAGGAATGAAAGAATGTCCAAGTTCGAAACACAAATCGAAAAATCCAAGGCGGAAGTGGCCGAGGCGCAGAGCAAAATCGCAGAATTATCGGCGAGGATTGATACGGCTCGTATGAAAATGAGCCAAGGTACTGACATTACACTGGATATTGAAAATGCGTCGCTGGATGATGTTCATGCGCATTCAGATCTTATGAACGCAAATATTGCTGACCTCATTATGGGGTTAGATGATGTTACCGCGGGCTTTTCCAAAGATTTTGACGGTTTGCGCTCAAAAACAGGATGGGAGAAATTCGTAGGGATATTCTCAAAGCAGCGTGCGGAAAGTTTGCGAGCGGAACGTGTTCGGGCGGCGTCAATTGAGGATAAGCTTCAAGACCTGATTGCAAAGTCCAATACGATTCAGGCGATGTTGCAAGAGCAATTGACCGAGCTTGGGCGTCATAAAAACCAAGTTGAAGGAAATTTGCAAAAAACTCTGACGGACCGCGAAGCCGCTGTCACTGTGCTTGAAGAAATCAAAGGCGAAATCCAAGCCCTCGACCCGCAGCTCATTGAGCTCGAGAACAAGCTCTCGGTCGTGAATAGTCCAAAAGAGCGCGCGCAGCTTGAAGCTGAGCTGGCCAAGATGAATGCGCGTCACAATGAGCTAGCACAATTGGAGCAGGTCAAAATCTCCGAAAGCCAAACGCTTGAGCGCTATATTGAGAAAGGCAAGACCTGGATGGATAGTCTCCAAAACCAGATTGCGACTCAAATGGTTTTGCTCAACAAATTATCGACCGACACAAAACAACGTGTCGTGCTATATGATGCGCTCTCAAAATCATTGAAGACCGCACAGCAGCAGGATGTTGCGCATAAGATCAATGAGATTGGCGTGGCGACCGATAAGGAAGCGCAAGTTGCTATGGCGGCAATTGGCGCGGCGACAAATTCCAAGATGGCCGAGATGATGGAAGCGCATGATGACCATATCGTTTTTGCTCGGAAGGTTCTGGAAGAGAAAGTCAAAGCCGATGAGCGTTTTGCTCGCCGTTTCGAGAAAATTGTCGAGAAGCATGATAAGAATGCCTACGGCGAAGATGATCTAGGCACAGTCGCCGGAGGCCTGTCCTAAGGTGGACTTATCCTATACGCACCGCGTGCTGGACAGCGCGCGGGCGACCCGCCGATATTTCGCTAAATTTGATAAGATCATCGCGCATCTTGGATCTGTGGCCACATTGTCCATGGATGAAGGTCTCATCACGGAGGCCGAGAGTAAAATCTTGGCGCAATATCTTTCTGATTTGAGCAACAGCTTCACGGCGCTCTCATATAAATATCTCATGACCAACCGGTCTCCGGATTCCGGCAAGATGAGTATTGATAAAACAGAATCCGGATTCCCGGTGTTCTCCGAAATCATTCAGCTGGCTGCCGACTCAACGCAGGCGAAGAAGCATTTGAAATCTTTGCCAGAGCAAGAGCGTCTGAAGAAAGATATGGTCAATCATATTTTGACCGAACGCTCTGCACCGACCACGCTCCAATATGCGCTGGCGCAGCGAATTTATTATGAGACCTTGGTCAATGAGAATTTATTTCTCTCACAGAACCATCCGCAAATTGTTTGGGTTGGTAAGGACCTAAATCGCAAGAAACGCCGCTATATTATTCATTGGGCGTCATATGATTCCAAAACCAATATCCCAGTTGTTTATCTCATGGTGGTTGATGATACGGCCAGCCGCGCGCTGCCTCATGATGAGCGGCGCTGGCCTCGCGTTCAAGACGCGCTCATGGCACAGGCTTTGTCGGAGCTAAAACTCTTGACGATTGCCAAGGGATTTGACGCAGATTTTAATGGGCTTCACCCTAAAAGTCTGCGGCGGTTCCATTTAGGTCCCATGCATAGCCATGCTTTTACAGAACAGCGCGGTCCTATCCGCGAGGTATTGGCCAATGCAATTGGAGAAGAAGGCCTCGATTGGGCTTTGGCATGGACGGTGGAAACGCTGATTTCTGATGGCCAAAAATGGGAAAAAGTCGGTGTCTTTAAACAAGCCCCGCGAGAAGTTTACAAACTCGATGCCTTTAACCTGACCGGTAAGCTGGACGGCGTGACGAATATAACGCGCGCGCTCATCCTGCCGCACCGCGCCTATCAGGTGATGGAAGAAAAACACGCTGCCGCTTTCACTGATGTTCGCAAATATGTCGTCGGGCAAAATGCTAAAATATTGAGCTATTAAGAGAGGAAAATAAAATGTCGAATCCTTCCGATCTGATGGAAATCAAAGAAAGCGCGATCCGCGAGAAAATACCTGCGGCGCAAGCCTTACTGGACGGCTTTGATCACACACCGCGTCTGGCCAAGGCAAAAGATATTGAATCCGTCGCCGCTAAGTCGCCGGGAACGGGGGGGACGCGTCGCCGTTTTCGCTCAACAACGCCGGGTCTTGTGACGCGTTCTACGGCCCGCGCTGAAGGGGTAAACCTAATTGCGCGCGTTGAAGCCACAAATGCCGATGATGCCTTGATGAGTCCGGTACAGGCTGGGGTTCTGCATGGGCTGCGCCGCGCCCTCGCAACGGCTCTAACCGTTGCCGACCAATATGCGGATGCGACGGGTTTGTCTGCCCTTTTAAAGGCCAATCTTGAAGGTAAATTGCCGGCGTCAAAAAAGACAGAATTTAGTGAGTTTTTGGCGGCGAGTTCCGTTATCTCCATGCATGTCTTTGCGAATATGGCGAGCTATCTTTTATCTACTTTGCACGACACATCGGAGCTGTCGGTGGATGTCGGCGATGTCGAAGAAGTCCTGACGGATAATCCGCAACTCGCTCTGACCGGTGTGCTCTGGGAGCTGGACCAAGACCTCGCCGTTTTCGCCGATAGCGACGATAAACTCATTCCAACCGTGACGGCCTTCCTTGAGCAGCTCATGGAAAAGGCGTCATTGCGCGCGGCGAACTTGCCGCGCCTCGAAGCGTTTAATTCGGTGGCCTACCGCGTCGAAGAAGATGATTTCGAAATTCGAGGTTTTGAAGCCGCCAGCCGCGCTAAATCGTCGAAACTGACCATGAGTTTCAAAAAACCGAATGAAATTGTTGGCAACCACATCGCCAAATACCAAGCCATGAAGCTGGCGAAAATGATTATGGCCTATGATTTTGATCGTAAGCTGAACCCCTTCGTAGAGCTCGGCGGATTTATTTTCACTTTTATGGGCGATGGCAAACCCGGAACCGGTAAGACCATCCTTATCCAGATGATGGCCGGGCTAATAAATGATTATTGCAATAATGCAGGATACCCCTTCCGCTATCAGAACCTCTCGACCGAGAGCATTGATAGCTATCAGGGCAAGTCCGCGCAAAATGCCAAGGCCTTTTTCAATAATGTGATTGATCCTAATGTCATTGGCTTTGGCACAATTGACGATATTGACCAGCTAGCTGGGAAACGCGGTGACCGCCAAAGTTCCGCCGGACAATTGGAAATCACGGCAGTCCTGATGGAAAGTTTCGCAGGCGCGAATACGGTTGTACGCGGGAATTGTACCTTTGGTATGTTTTCTAACTATCCGGAAAATGTGGATGATGCGCTGCGGCAGCGGGCAGGTGCAAGGTTCCTCGTGGACGGGCCGCAAACGCGCGAAGACTATATTGATATCCTGCATATTTTGATGGGTAAGAACCACA
>CAZKHC010000028.1:0-6329 GCA_964552135.1 uncultured Algimonas sp.
GAATACTGCTTTAAATTTACCTAAATTGAGTTTTTGCATACCGCGCATCCTAATTTCGCCTTATACGCTGTGTAACGGATTGAATGTCACAACGGTAGCGCGCATGACGTAACAAACCAAAATTTAAGGAATCGGGCATGGAGCCTACAACAGGCAAAGCTAAACGGGTCAATAAGTCTCGACTCCGCTTACTAAAGTGGGCGAGAAACCGTTTCTTTACGGGAGTTATTGTAGCGATTCCAATCGTTGCGACCTTTTTGGCCGTGAGTTGGGTTGTAACGAAAATCGATCAGAATGTATTCGCACTCGTTCCGGCCAGATTAAACCCGGAAACTTACCTTGGGTTTGCGATTCCTGGGCTTGGAATAATTGTGTCAATTTTCCTTTTGTTTTTTCTCGGCATAGTGGCTTCGAATTTTATCGGCCGGTCATTGATTAAATCAGGTGAAAACCTCCTTGATCGGGTGCCTGTAGTCAGTCCTATCTACAAATCACTCAAACAAATTGTGCAAACGGTCGCGGCTCAGAAGGAAAGGGCTTTCCGGGATGTTTGTCTCATTGAGTACCCCAAGAAAGACGTGTGGGCGATTGGTTTTGTAACAGCCGATTTAAATGGTCCTCCCGCAGACGCATTGGGTGATGATATGGTGTGTGTCTTTGTCCCCACTACACCTAACCCAACATCTGGATTTTTGCTATTTGTTCAAAGGGACACAATTCGCATTTTGGATATGACCCCTGAAGAAGGCGCGAAGATGATTATTTCGGGCGGGATGGTTTCGGGTAAGCCAGAGGATGAGTTGAACCTATTGGGAAATCAGGCGAAATCACCAATGCCTTCACTTTAACCTGCGCGCATCATTGCAATGCCGTAGTCTTGTTCAAACAAATATAGAAGGTTCCGCGCTGCTAATCCTCGAGGTGTCTTTAGGCCTGGGTCCATCTGTACAAGTAATCGAGCATCTTGCGCGGCCGTTTCCAACAAGTCTTTATGTCGATCTAAATTGACTAGGGTGAAGTTTGGAAGCCCGGATTGCGCCGAGCCGAGTAGGTCGCCTGATCCCCGTAGTTCCCAGTCTTTCTCCGCGATCAAAAATCCGTCTTCGGATTGCCGCATAATTTCCAACCGTGCTTTCCCATTTACAGAAAGCGGTCCCTGATAAAGCAGCAAGCAAGATGATTTCTTGTCCGACCTTCCGACGCGACCTCGCAATTGATGTAATTGTGCTAATCCAAAACGCTCTGCATGTTCGATAACGATGATAGTCGCATTAGGCGCATCAACACCCACTTCGATAACTGTAGTCGCGACCAGAATATCAAACTCACCGGCTTTAAAACGCAGGCTCATAGATTCTTTTTCTTGCGCAGATAACCGTCCATGTAGCAAACCAACTCGGTCTCCAAACATAGCTGTGAGCTGGCGGTGTCTGTCGTCAACGGAGGACAAATCTAAAACTTCACTGTCCTCGACAAGCGGGCACACCCAATAGACTTGATTGCCAGATTTCACGGCGCGTCCGACGGCATCAATAACACCGTCTAATCTGGCTAAAGGTAGAATGGCAGTTTCAATCGGAACACGCCCAGCAGGTTTTTCGTCAAGAATGGATATGTCTAAATCGCCGTAGCTCGTGAGAGCTAATGTCCTCGGGATGGGGGTGGCGGTCATAACAAGTAGGTCGGTCGCTTCGCCTTTTTCGGTCAAACGCAGGCGATCCCGCACGCCAAAACGGTGCTGCTCATCAATAATAACGAGACCTAGGTTTTTGAATTCGGCCTTGTCTTGAAAAAGGGCATGCGTCCCGACGACGACGTCAATGTATCCTTCGCGCATCCCCGTCGCGAGGGCCTCTCTGGATTTCCCCTTATCTCGTCCAGTAACACCTTCAACGGTCAAGCCTGCAGATGTAAGAAATTGGCGTAAGGTCTCAACATGTTGGCGTGCCAAAATTTCTGTTGGAGCCATCAGAGCGACCTGGACGCCGGCTTCGGCCGCATAGGCGCAAGCCAACGCGGCCACGAAAGTTTTCCCCGCGCCAACATCGCCTTGGAGCAAGCGAGACATGCGATTAGGCGAGGCCATATCGGCTTTGATTTCTTCCACCGCTCGGGCCTGCGCGCCTGTGGGCGGGAAGGGCGAAGCATCCAAAACGTCTTGGACATAGTGACCTTTTGCAAAAAGCGCTCTCCCGCCTGTGCCGCGATTGCGTTCTCGAACCAATGTCATTGCAAGCTGTTTGGCGAAGAGCTCGTCATAGGCCAGCCTTCGTCTCACAGGGCTATCTTCTTTTATGTCGACAGGATGTTGCGGGCGGTGGAGCAGGGATAGCGCTGCGCGGTAATCTGGCCAATCTTGTTGTGCCTGAAATGCAGGGTCGAGCCAATTGCCTAGCGCGTCCCCTGCAAGCACTTTATCAAGTGCGTGAGAGATTGATTTGCGTGCCATTTTTTGCCCCAATCCTGCCGTCAAAGGATAGAGCGTTTCCAGTTCTGGTAGCTCGTCAGCTTTCTCAGGTGCGATGACATAATCCGGATGGGTCATTTGGAGTTCCGCATTAAAGACCTCGCATTTTCCTGAAATGATGCGGCGCGACCCTACGGGCATCATCTTTTCCATGCTTTGCGGATAGGCTTTAAACCACGTCAGCGTCATATCGCCTGTGCCATCAAAGACCCGCACACGATAAGGGCGATTGCGCGCATTGGGCGCGATATGGCGACCGACGGTCACTTCGAAAGTTGCAATATCCCCTTCACGCGCGCCGGCGATTGTCGGGCGATTGGTTCGATCTATTAATCCGTTGGGCGGCGTGAGAACTAAATCTCGTAATCGGGGGCCCATAGCTCGCGTTAGCGCGTCCCCAACCTTATCGCCCACTCCCTTTAAAGATGTTACATGCGCAAAATAGGCATTCAAATCCGACGGACGCGCGGAGAGTTTTTGTGGACTGCGAGACATATTGCCCTGTTTGGCGTTTTGTACGGGTCTACACAAGTGACATCCCCAAACAGAATCTGTATGGCGGCACCATGAAAGACGAACCGACATCAATTGACTTAGAGACCCGTAAGAAACGTTTGGTCTATCGGTCTAATTATCGAGGTTTCAAAGAGGCTGATTTGATATTGGGCGGTTATGCAAAAGCCAATATTGAGACCATGACTGAAGCGGAAGTTCTTATGTTTGAAGACCTATTGGACGCAAAAGATCATGATATTTATGGATGGGTAAATCAGACGCTACCTGTGCCAGCAAATTACGATACGCCGCTGCTTGCTCGCTTGCGCGACTTTAAGCCTGTCGAATAAATGCAGATACAGCTTTCCCGGTATATCGGGCCAGATGCGCAACTCACGGCTTCGGGATTACCGGAAGGCTCTGATGCTCTGGCTTTCACAAAAGCCGTTCGCCGTGATAAAAAACCCGCTCTGTTCATCGCGCGGGATGATGCGCGCGCATCAGCCTTTCTGTCGGCTTGCCGATTTTTTGGGTCTGACATTCCTATCTTGTCGCTGCCAGCATGGGATTGTTTGCCATATGACCGAGTGTCGCCCAGCAGAACTTTAGCGGCGCGGCGCGCAGGAGCGTTATATTTTCTCACGACGATAGATAAAACCAAGCCTTATATTATTGTGACGACGATTAGTGCAGCCCTGCAACATGTCCCGCCGCGTTCCGTTATTTCTGGCGCGGGTCTGACGGCTAAGGTTGGACAAAATCTCAAGCGTGAACGCATAGAGCAGTATCTGACACATAATGGTTATGCCCGTGCCAGTTCAGTGGTTGAGGCTGGCGATTTTGCGGTTAGAGGCGGCATTATCGATATTTTTCCGCCGACAGAGAAAAATCCACTCCGACTAGATTTCTTTGGCGATGAGATTGAGACCATTCGTGAATTTGATGTCGATAGTCAGCGCACAACCTCTGCACGTTCAGAACTAACTCTCGCCCCTGTTTCCGAAGTTTTTATGACGGAAGACTCAATCAGTCATTTCAGACGCAATTATATTGCAAGTTTTGGCGGCGGTGTGAGCCGTGACCCCATTTATGCCGCCGTTGTGGATGGCATTCGGCCGCAAGGCATAGAGCATTATATGCCGTTATTTTACAATCATGTCGAAACGATTTTCGATTACTTCGGCCCGAAAACACTGGTAGCTACGGACGGCTTATTGGCGGAAGCTAAAAGTGAACGCGTCGATTTGATTGAGGATTTTTATACATCTCGCAAAGAACATGCAGAGGCCCGTGATACAGGGTCTGGCGACCCGTCTAAAACGGCTGGATTATATCGCCCGCTTCCGATGGAACGGCTGTATCTTGACGATGCCTCATGGATCGAAAATCTCGCAGTCCAGCGTATTCGTAAACATACGCCCTTTGAAAGTCCCGAAGACGGCGCATTGCATTTTGGCGGTCGACCTGCCCGAAATTTCTCGGCTGAACGCCGGACTGAGGGTGTGAATGTATTTGAGGTCGTGACCGAGCATCTAAGTGAATTACGGACTTCAGGGCAGCGCATCTGGCTCGGATGTTGGACAGAGGGCTCGCGTGAAAGGCTCGCCAATGTCTTTGAAGACCAAGAGCTAATCGTTCCTAAGGTCAATTCGCAAGCCGCCCTTGACAGTAAACCAGGTGATATCCGCGCTATTATTCTACCGATTGAAAATGGCTTCACGCTTGGGACTCTTTCTGTCTTATCTGAACAGGATATTCTCGGCGACCGCCTGATAAATAGGGGGCGCAAACGCAAGGCAAAAAATTTCATTGCAGAGGCCGCCTCGCTCTCGCCACGTGATTTGATCGTTCATATTGATCATGGGTTGGGGCGATATCTTGGTCTTAAAACACTGCAGGTATCTGACGCGCCGCATGACTGTTTGGAATTAGAATACGCAGGCGCGGCAAAGCTTTATTTGCCGGTTGAAAACATCGAACTTCTCTCGCGCTATGGTAACGCGGGCGAGGGCGCGGTGCTGGACCGACTTGGCAGCGCGGCTTGGCAGGCGAGAAAGTCAAAAGCCAAAGGCCGATTACGTGATCTTGCAGCAGGCCTTATCAAGATTGCCGCAAAACGGGCGATGCGCAGAACAGACCCGATCGTACCGGATGAGTCGACCTATAACGAGTTTTCAGCCCGTTTTCCCTATGCTGAAACTGACGATCAGTTGAACGCGATTGAGGATGTTTATGAGGATTTCGCAAGTGGTCGTCCTATGGACCGCCTCATTTGTGGGGACGTCGGTTTTGGGAAAACGGAGGTGGCATTGCGGGCAGCCTTTGCCGTGGCGATGGCAGGACAGCAAGTCGCCATTATTGCGCCGACGACCATTCTATCTCGGCAGCATTTTAAAACCTTTAGCGCGCGTTTTCGTGGCTGGCCCGTCAATGTGCGTCAGCTCTCTAGGCTTGTTACTGCGAAAGAGGCCAAGCAAACGAAAGAAGACTTAAGTACAGGGCGCGTTGATATTATTATCGGAACACATGCGTTGTTAGCAAAGACGGTAAAGTTCTCTGACTTAGGTTTAGTCATTGTTGATGAAGAGCAACGATTTGGCGTTCAGCATAAGGAACGTTTGAAATCTCTGCGCGCTGATGTTCACGTCTTAACTCTTACTGCGACGCCTATTCCTCGCACTCTACAAATGGCGCTTTCAGGCATTCGCGAACTCTCTCTGATTGCCACGCCGCCCGTAGACCGTTTGGCTATTCGGACTTATGTCACGCCATGGGATGAGGTGAGTTTGCGTAAAGCCTTATTGCGCGAGAAATATCGAGGCGGGCAGTCCTATTTCATTTGTCCGCGTATTGCCGATATTCCGAGAATTGAAGAATTTTTACGCAATGCTGTTCCTGAAGTTAAATTTATCATCGCGCATGGACAAATGGCACCGCGCGCATTGGAAGATATAATGACCGCATTTTATGACGGCGAATATGATGTTCTCATATCGACGTCTATCATCGAAAGCGGTATTGATATTCCATCGGCGAACACGATGATTATCTATCGGGCTGATCGTTTCGGTCTCGCGCAGCTTTATCAGATGCGGGGCAGGGTTGGGCGCTCTAAGGTTCGCGCTTATGCCTATATGACGATGCCAGAAGCCCAAATCGCGACCCAAGGTGCATTGAAGCGTTTGAAGGTTCTACAATCATTAGATAATCTCGGGGCAGGTTTCACCCTAGCTAGTCATGATCTCGATATGCGTGGCGGTGGAAATCCACTGGGCGAAGAGCAATCCGGCCATATAAAGGATCTCGGTGTCGAGCTTTATCAACATATGCTAGAGGAGGCTGTTGCTGAACTCAAAGATGATGAAGA
>CAZKHC010000028.1:6429-17854 GCA_964552135.1 uncultured Algimonas sp.
GGATGTAAAAGACCCATCCGTTATATTGAACGCTATAACACAAAATAGCGGATGGAGATTGCGTCCAGATCAGACAATCTTAGTAATGGGTAATTATAGCGAAGCGAGATTTAGGTTGCGCGGGACAGAAAAAGCAATTGCCGCGCTCATTGATCAATCGGTTTAATTCTCATCTGGATCTTGTAGTAAGTTTCCAATCAAAGCCTCAAGATGCGTCGTATTTTTATTTCCCGCTTCGATTTCTAAGATTGAGGACTCCGCAGAAATATTTAAAGCGTCGCCAGTTAATGTCCCGCTCTCATAGGTGGTACACTCTAATAACGCCTGAATCCGCGAAAGGATTGTCTTTGCCTCGGTCCCAATCGTGTTGTGAAAGGCTAAAACAAAAATATCTTCATCCCATCTGCAAACCACGTCTTGCATACGGACAAGATTTCCAATGAGCTCCGTGGTTTGAGCATAAGCCGACGCGATTGCTGACTCTGTTACATTGCCCATTGAGTTACAATTGAGTTTTAGTCCGATTAAGGTGGTCGCTTGATTGGATTTTTCCGCGTCCCTCAGCATACGCGGCAGGTGAGCTCGCATGAAACGCCGGGAATAGGCTGCGCTGGTTTCGTCCCGCGCCCCTTCGATCGCAAGCGCTATAAAATTTGATTTCATTTGCTCGTGTATACGATGGTAATTTGCAAGTTCGAGAATGCGCCCGCTGATTTCTTCGGGTTCCGCTTGAATATTGATGATATCCCTAGCCCCGCGTTCATAGGCCGCTTCATGTTCTTTAAAGCTTTGTCCGTTTACGAGAAATAGTGTGGGCGTATGGTAGAGCTTGGCATTTCGCCGCATGGCTTCCGAGATGCTAAAAGCAGGTTCGGGTTGCTCCAAAGCATTCATGACCACGGCATCAAAAGGTTCGCCATGTAGATAATCAAAAGCGGAAAAACTCGTAAATGCCGCAATGACATCGACTCCTTTATCCCGAAGGGCATTAATGATGATCATGAAACTCGGAGCCGCTTTTCCAATAAAGAGGACCCGGAATTTTCGATCCGGCGAAATGCTTTCTAAATTTGGTGACTGCCCAAAATCTATGCGCAATGTCTCCAGTCTGCGTTCGATTTCTCGTTCCATTACACCAAGGCGGATCATTGCATTGACCCGATTTGCAATTTGAGACGCATGCATGGGGGCAAAAACGGTTGAGTCAAACCCCGCGGACGCATTGGTTGATGGCCGTGACATCGCGCCAATCAATGGGATGGCATGCGACTTAAAATGCGATTGAATGACTTTCGCAAGTTTGGGTCCATATTCTGCAAAATCAATGAGATGGCAGAGTACCGCATCAGGGACTCGATTTGGAATTGCACTTAAGGTACGCCCGTCAAATAGGGAAAGCTGGACATCAAAGCCGAGGCTCCGCAAATTTCTCGTAACGTCTTTGCTCTCCGTAGGGTGGTCGGACAAAATCAGCACGCAAGTCTTTCTCTCGCGAGCCAAGGTCACGACGGGCGAATCAATCGAAGAATCTAATGCGGTAGCTAACATGGGTTAATTCTAGGCAGGATTCCCTACCAGCGTATTAACCCTAATGACCCAATGGGCTTACCAACCGCAGGTGCGGCCGTCATTTTCTGCTTGGAGATAAGTCATAACTGGTGCGAAATATTCTAAAATCGCAGATCCATCCATGTCTCGCGTTCCTGTGAAGGCCTCAAGCGCATCTGGCCATGGCTTACTGGCACCCATTTCCATCATAGCATTGAACTTTTCACCGACGTCTTTGTTTCCATAAACAGAGCATCTGTGCAACGGCCCCTCAAAGCCGGCTTGATCACACGCCGCTTTGTGGAATTGGAATTGCAGAATATGTGCGAGGAAATAGCGCATATAAGGCGTATTCCCGGGAATGTGGTATTTTGCACCGGGGTCAAAGGCATCTCCTGGGCGCTCACTAGGCGGCTTCAAGCCCTGGTATTTTTCGCGTAGCTCCCACCAGCCATCATTATATTCTGACGGTGAATAGGTGCCGTCGAAAACCTTCCAGCGCCATTGATCGACCATCAAACCAAACGGTAAAAACGCGACCTTATCCATGGCTTGGCGCATCAATAGAGCCAGATCTGCGTCTTCTCCGGGGAGGTCGGCTTCGTCCAGAAGTCCGATTTCGACTAAATATTCAGGCGTAATGGAGAGCGCAATCATATCGCCTATCGCTTCATGAAACCCGTCATTAGCCCCGTCTTTGTAGAAGACAGATTGATCCTTATAGGCGCGTTGATAAAAATTATGCCCTAACTCGTGATGCACAGTAGAGAAGTCCTCTGCATTGACTTTAGTGCACATTTTAATCCGAACATCTTCTTGGTCATCAAGGTTCCAAGCCGAAGCATGGCAGACAACTTCGCGGTCCTTTGGTTTTGTTATCAAAGAGCGCTGCCAAAATGTTTCAGGAAGCTCTTCAAAACCCATTGAGGTGAAGAATTGCTCGGCAACCTCGACCATCTTTTGGGCGTCATAACCTTTCTCCACGAGAAGCTTGGTTAAATCGACACCTTTAGCGGCCCCTTCTGGCGCAACATCATCGTAAATATTGCCCCAGCTTTGCCCCCACATATTTCCGAGTAAGTCTGCTCTGATGGGCTCTTCAAGTGGAACAACCTCATCGCCATATTTATTGTTTAGTTCTGCACGAACATAACAGTGTAATTCATCATATAAAGGTTTGACTTGCCCCCAGAGACGGTCTGCTTCCTTGGAGAATGCGGCGGCGTCCATATCATATCCAGCACGCCAAAGATCTCCCGCATCCTTGAAGCCAAGCTCTTCGGAGCCTTTATTGATAATACCGACCATATCAGCGTAATCGCCTTTCATTGGTTTAGCGATGGTTCTCCACGCTTCCCAAGTTGCTTGGAGGAGTTTTGGGTCATCAGAATGTTTAATAATATCCGAGGCCTGTCCGAGGTGAATTGTACCCCTAGGCACTTCCTGATCTAAAGTTCCGTCTTTCTCTAGCGGCCCCGCGTCGCCGTCCGGGTCGATATCAAGAATTTTGATTATGCGCTCATCCTTAACGTCAATCTCAAACCTCCCTTTTCCATAAGTGCCATCCAAATTACTCATAATTTGCGCTAGCTCTTTGGCAGCGGACTCGTCATCAGGTGCTGGAAAGTTTGAACCACGTAAAAGTCCGTCCATTTTTCGTTGCATATCAGCAGGCAATGAGAGGTCTTTAAAGCGTTTGGCTTGTTTCGAAATTCGCGTTGACAGTTTCAAACCTTCCGCGCCTGCGCGAGCTTCTAACGCGGCCGTGTCTTCTGTGATGAAATTGGCTTTTATCCAATATACCTTGGATGCATATGCGTTATATTCGACCAGTTCTTCTTCTGTTGCCTCTAAAAATTCCTTCGCCTCTTGAACGGTAGGGGCTGAGTCTCGCGCGCTTGGCTTGGATGTCGCCGCAAGTTCTGAACTCGGTCGCGTCGCGGCTTCAACAACAAGGGTTTCAACTGCCGCTGGATCAACGTCCGTTACTTTCTCAACCTGCGGCGCAGACGTTTTTGAACAGGAAATCAGAATGAAGGCGACTGTCGAAATAGCTGCTGCGCTCAATAATTTAGATTTTACCACTTTGTCGTCCTCATAATAATTGCGTTGGAACCCAAATTTGGGACGAAATGGGTATTTCTCGCAATCCTTTTTACTTATGTGTTTCGTAGACACAGGGTAGAAAAGGTTCAACACCGCACATGCTTTGCAATGCTGTAGGGCCTTATTTTTATGCGCTTTCTTTTCTAGGTGAGACCTAAAGGACACAATTATATGTCGAAACCTGGCCTTCTTCTCGTTAATCTAGGCTCGCCCGATTCGCCCACTGCAAAAGATACTCGCCGCTATCTTGCCGAATTTCTGCATGATTATAGAGTTATCGATACATCTCGCTGGATTTGGTGTCTTGTTCTTCACGGAATTATTTTACGAACGCGGCCCCGCAAATCTGCAGAGGCGTATAAATCTATTTGGCATCAACCAACTGAATTTCCCGGAGCGGAAGCGCCGCTTATTCGGATAACGCGCGCTCAAGCTGCTGGGATTGCAGAGAACTTGGGTGAGGGCGTACATGTGGAAATTGCGATGCGTTACGGCAATCCATCAATCGGGGAGGGTCTCGACGCATTGAAAGCGAAGGGGTGTGAGCGGATTGCAGTGTTGCCGCTTTATCCGCAATTTGCAGGAGCGACCACGGCATCTGTTTATGATGGGGTCTCTATGGCGCTTGAGAAACGAATGGATGTCCCAGAATTACGCATTTTAAGGCACTATTACGACGACCCACGTTTTATTTCCGCCCTAGCTCACGGCATAGATACCCACCTCGCGATGTTGGATTGGACGCCAGATGTAATCCTGACCTCTTACCACGGTCTCCCGCAAAGCTACGTCGATAAGGGTGATCCCTACCAAAAAGAATGTTTGGAAACGACAGAACTCTTACGCAAACATATGGGCAAGAGTGAAAAAGAGCTATATGCAACATTTCAATCCCGTTTTGGCCCGAAAGCTTGGCTCCAACCCTATACGGATAAAGCGTTAGAAGCTTTGCCTGAAACCGGTTTTAAAAAAGTAGCTGTCGTAATGCCGGGTTTCTCGTCGGACTGTTTAGAAACGCTCGAGGAGATTGCTGTCGAAGCAAAAGAGAGTTTTATCGATAGTGGCGGGACGCATTTTACCGCTATCCCATGCTTGAACGCCGACGCGTCGCATATCGAGCTCTTAGCGAGCCTAGCAAAAGAACGGCTTCTAACGGGCTGGCTTTAAAGCCTCATAGATATCTTCAATTTTGCTAGACCTATCAAGGATGACGTCTGAATCGATGGTGGTGTCGGCTAGCGCCATATAGGCCTTTGCGCGAGACGCCAGGAGCTTTGGATAGCATTCCAAAATCGCTTCATCGGGCAATTGGCCTGATTTGCAATGGTAATGATTGTTCCAAATCAAAGGTTTGGGGTGTTTGAAATACTGTTCTCTTAACATTTCCACAGCACCCACTGAGGCTGAAATATGC
Organism: uncultured Algimonas sp.; assembly: GCA_964552135.1. Lineage (GTDB taxonomy): Bacteria > Pseudomonadota > Alphaproteobacteria > Caulobacterales > Maricaulaceae > Litorimonas. The sequence continues at coordinate 11,498 of CAZKHC010000028.1, forward strand.
ACAATATACCAATAACTTATAAGTTTTTTTTGAACTGATTTATCCGTATAAATAACACTGCCAGTAGTATCCAATATTGCGTTTCCTTTCGGAAATGCGATGGCTTTCGCTGTAGCGTCGCTTTCGAGTGCGATCGATTCAGACTCTCTGTCGGCATATCCTTCAGAATAGGGTTGTCCCTGCCAAGCCGCAAAATCCGCCATGCTGCCTTGGTCTAAGGACTCCCAAATGATTTTATCGACTTCAATAAGATTGAAATCGAAAGCTTCTGCTAATCGCATTCCTGTATAGCTTTTTCCAATATTCGACATTCCGACAAAAGCAATTTGCAGGCAATTTTCGGCATAACGCCGCTCAAATTCGGCGCGAGTAAGCTGCATTATGCGTGCATCGCCAAATAGTCGGATAGATTAGCCAGGGTTGGGCCCATGACATGCATGCGCTTTTTCTTTTGCATGGCCTTACGCAGAGGTTTCGGAAGCGGAATATCGGTATGTAGAATCCGCTCTACACTATCTGCAAATTTTGCTGGGTGGGCTGTTCCGACTGTTATACGCGTGAAGGGGTGCTCAACATCTTTCCCAAATTTCTCCATTGCCAAATGCCCGACGGCGGTATGCGGGCACATAACATACCCTGTTTCATTATAAATACGCCGTATATGGCGTTCTGTTTCCGTGTCTGAGAAAGATGCGCCCCAGCAGACATCCAATACGTCTTCATAAACATTGTCAAAGAGGGATAATATACGTGGAAAATTATTCGGGCGACCGATATCCATGGCGTTGGACAAGGTCGGAATGCTTGGTCTCGGCGTGTAAACAGCTGTCGAAAGATAATCTACAAATGGGTCATTGGCATTATTTCCAACGACAAATCTATCAATCGGAGCGCCCATTTTCTTTGCAATTAATCCGCCTGTTAAATTTCCTAAATTCCCAGAAGGAATGGAATATACAATTGGGCGATCTGGATAGGCAGCCTTGGCCTGTAATGACGTCCAAAAATAATAGAAGCTTTGTGGTATAACCCGTCCAACATTAATTGAGTTAGCGCTCATAAGGTCATGTTTTTCAGTTAAACTTTCATCACTAAAGGCTTGTTTCACAAGCTGTTGGCAATCATCAAATGTTCCATCAACCGCAATCGCTTTTACATTTGACCATTTAGTCCCCATAGTTGTGAGCTGTTGTTCCTGGATGTTACTGACACCGCCTTTTGGAAAAAGAATAAATACCTTAATACTGTCTTGATCCAAAAAAGCATCACCAATGGCGCCGCCTGTATCGCCGGATGTTGCAACAAGTATTGTTCGCTTTTGCTTATTTGCCTGCATCAAGTGACTAGCGGCGCGTCCCATGAAACGCGCTGCAAAATCTTTAAAGGCGAGTGTCGGGCCGTGAAATAGCTCCAAAATGAAGTCATCCGCATCTGGCGCCAGTGTCGGATCGAGCTGTCTTCCAAATGGAGTCACCATCGGAACATCAAAATTATACGAATCTCGGCAAATCGCCTGTAAATCGTCTTCCTTAAAGCTCGCATCCGTGAAATGAGTGGCCAAATTCGATGCGCAATCCGCAAAGGACATAGCGCCCATAACCGCTGTCTGTTCCGGAGTGAAAGTGGGAATTTTTTCTGGCATCCACAAGCCACCATCTGGGGCGAGGCTTGCCAAAAGGGCCTTGCCAAATGACGCGGATATTTCCGGATTTTTATGCGATAGGTAATTCATGCGCGCTCACATAGCGTAGAGGAAGATTTCCGCAAGGATTTACCGCGTCCTTACAGTATGTGCGAGAATATTCACCATCGTAGCATGGGCCGCGTTATCGCCAATATTTCGGATGGCATGTGGACGGTCCGCGCGATATCGAAGGGTTTCACCCTCGGTGGCCTGCCAAGTTTCCGCTTCAACAGAGACTTCAAGCGTGCCTTTTAGAATTGTGAGGTTTTCCACGGAGCCTTGCGGGTGGGGCGAGCTCTTCAATATTCCGCCTGGAAGGGCTTTAAAATCATACCATTGTACAAACTGGAGTGTGTCTATTGAGCCAATAATTCTTAATTCACATAAACCGTCTTCAGAATGCAGTCGCGGGGTGTCCTGAATTTTGGAATGTTGAATAAGCGCGCTCTCAGTCGGGGCGTCAGAGACCATGGCTTCAACACTGGTACCTAAAGCTTGTGATAAGCGAGATAAGGTCGCTAGGGTTGGGTTGGTTTCATTTTTCTCAATTTGAGAAATCATTGACTTTGCGACCCCGGAAACGCTCGACAAATCACCCAATGACATTTTATCAGCCGTCCGCAAGCGCTGAATCGTTTGCCCCAACTTCTCGGATAAGGCCTCGGTTTCGGGGCAGGGTTCGCGTTTTTGTCGGGCCATAAAATTTTCGTGTAAATGTGGATTTACGTCTCATCGTTCTATATATAGAACGCAACTGTTCAATCAAGTGAACACATGCAAAGGATTTTTTGAGCGTCTCATGCAATATTTGCCCATACATTTCGATACGCGGGGCGTTTCTATCCTGATCGTGGGAGGTGGTCCTGCGGCTGAGGCGAAATTGCGGACACTCTTAAAGACGGAAGCCAAGCTTATGGTCGTCGCTGAAGAAATTAGTCCAGAAATATCGCGGTGGTCATCGCAAGGGAAACTACGCGTTCATCAACGGGATTTTCAAGCTGATGACTTGAATGGGGTCTCCTTGGTCTATGCTGCGACAGAGGACGATGCTCGGAATGGCGAAATTGCGAATTTGGCTGCTGCTCGACAAATTCCAGCGAATGCAGCCGATTATAAAGACGCCTGTCGATTCATCACACCGGCATTGGTTGATCGGGCACCTGTGACCGTTTCAATTGGTACGGAGGGTACAAGTCCAGCTTTGGCGCGCGCTCTAAAGGCTGATCTTGAAACACGTTTGCCGCCTGAAACGGGACGTTTCGCACTAAAAACTAAGGAGTTACGGAATAAAGTGAAAGTTCTAATGCCGGATTTGGCTGACCGCCAGAGGTTTTGGGCGCGGATTTTGGGCGGCAAAGATTTGACGGCGCAATTAGCTATCTCACCCGATGTTTTAGAACGGCAAGTCGAAACGAAGTTAGAGGGCCACGACGAAACAGCAGGTAAGGTTGTTCTTGTCGGGGCTGGACCGGGGGATCCAGATATGTTGACCACTGCAGCGCGCCGTGCGCTTCATGCGGCAGATGTGATTGTCTATGATCGCCTTGTGAGCGACCAAGTCATGGAATTAGGTCGCCGTGAAGCAGAATATATATTTGTCGGCAAAACACCGGGTGAACCATCCATCAAGCAGGACGCCATCAACGCAATATTGATTGAAAAGGCGTCAGAAGGTCTGTCGATTGTTCGTTTGAAATCTGGTGATCCTTTGATTTTTGGACGGGCAGATGAAGAAATTGAAGCGCTGCAAGCCGAAGATATTCCCGTGAAAATTATTCCTGGCATTACATCCGCAGCAGCTGCGGCGGCCGCAATTAATGCATCTTTGACAACGCGAGGGACAAACAAAGCTATTTCATTGCTAACAGGCCATGATGCAAAGGGGTTTGCTGAGCAGGACTGGATATCGCTAGCGCGTGCTGGTGGACGAGCTGCTGTATACATGGGCGTAGGCGCCGCCCGCTTCATTCAGGGGCGGCTGATGCTACATGGCACGGAGATCGACAGACCTGTGACCGTAGTTGAAAATGCCTCACGCCCGAATCAAATTATCATCTATACAACACTACAAAATTTGCCTGACGATCTCATATCGGCAGGGATAAAGGGCCCTGCAATCCTGCTAATTGGATATGCGGAGCGCCGAACAGGAACGAAAACGCGAGTCGCGATATGAGTACGTTAAAACACAAGGGCAAAGGCCCGCAGGCTATGACCGCCAATGAGCTCCGGGATGGATATAGTGTCTGGCTAGATGAAAATTTGGACTGGACGCGCGATTATCAAAAAGCTCTCCGCACTGAAGACGCTGACCTTATGGAACGCATGCAACTCCGGGCTGACACTGATGTTGCGAAGAACATCGTTGTCGGCACATATTTTATTGATGTTGAACCGGATACCGGCCTTCCCGCGCGCTACCGTGAAAAATTCCGTATGAATGGTCCTTCCTATGACACAGCAGACCTGTTGGAGGCGAATTAATGTATCGCTATGATGAATTTGATGCGCAGTTTGTTGCAGAACGCACAAAGCAGTTCCGCGGACAGGTCGAGCGACGTCTTGCAGGCCGCTTAAGCGAGAATGAGTTCCGCCCTTTGCGCCTTATGAATGGCCTCTACTTGCAATTACATGCCTACATGCTGCGGGTTGCCATTCCCTATGGGACGCTCAGTAGTGAACAATTTCGTATGCTCGCGCATCTCGCAGAGAAATATGATCGTGGATATGGCCACGTGACGACGCGACAGAATATGCAATATAACTGGCCGAAGCTTCCAGATGTGCCGGATATGCTTGATGATTTGGCGAGTGTACAAATGCACGCCATCCAAACTTCGGGTAACTGTATTCGTAATGTGACTTGCGATCCCTATGCAGGCGCGACAGCGGAAGAAATTGAAGACCCGCGCCCCATGGCGGAACTTATCCGTCAGTGGTCAACGCTACATCCCGAGTTCACCTTCCTGCCGCGAAAATTCAAAATCGCTGTTACCGCAGCAGAGAAAGACCGCGCCCTTATCAAGGCGCATGACATTGGCATCCAGATTGTCAAAAATGATGCGGGTGAGGTCGGCTACAAAATTATCGTTGGCGGCGGATTAGGGCGGACGCCTATAATTGGGCAGACCTTACGTAAATTCCTACCAAAATCCGAATTGCTCGCTTATCTGACAGCGACGCTCCGAATCTATAATCGTTACGGACGCCGCGATAATAAGTATAAAGCACGCATTAAAATACTGGTGCAAGAGACTGGAATTGAAGCCTTTACGGAACAAGTTGAGGCTGAATATGCGACAATCGATATTAGCGATATCGCAGTCTCTCAAGCTGAACGTGATCGCATTACGGCTTATTTTGCCTCTCCTGATTTTGAGACACTGAAAAATGACCCTAAGGCGCTCACAGATGAAATTGAGTCAAACAAAGCCTTCTCGCTTTGGGCAAAAAACAATGTCGCAGACCATAAGGCGTCCGGTTACGCGATAGCGAATATCTCGCTCAAACCATTAGAAATGGCTCCTGGCGATATCACGGCGGAACAAATGCGCATTGTGTCTGATTTGGCGGATAAATATTCCTTCGGAGAGCTACGGACAACACATCAACAAAACCTTGTGTTGCCTCATGTGAAGCAATCTGATCTTCCGGCACTTTTTGTCGACCTGGAAAAGGCGGAACTGGCGTCTGATAACATCAATCTCATTACGGATATTATCTGCTGCCCGGGTATGGATTTCTGCGCACTAGCTACGGCGCGGTCTATTCCAATTAGCCAAGCGATTGCAGAACGTTTTGCTGACCCTGAACGTCAACGTACGATCGGAGAAATGCAGATAAAGATCTCCGGTTGTATCAATGCTTGTGGTCATCACCATGTTGGGCACATCGGAATTTTGGGCCTCGAGAAGGCAGGCGTAGAATTTTACCAAGTTAAGCTTGGCGGAGATGCCTCTGAAGATGCGGCAATCGGCAAAGTCACAGGGCCGGGCTTCTCGCAAGAGGAGTTACTCGACGGCATTGAAAACATAGTCGATTTCTATCTGAAAACGCGGGAAGAGGGGGAACGCTTCCTCGATACTTATAAGCGAATTGGCATGGCGCCATTCAAAGAGGTGCTTTATGCCTAGACACACGCTCATACGGGACGGCAGGGTGCGAGATGCCGCGCAGTATGCTGAACCGTCAGATCTATCTGCGCTTGAGAGCAATGAAACAATTGAAGCGCTTCACATTGCCAATGATACGGATTTGGATGCATTAGCGTCGGCCCTCGGTCGCGTAGAAACGATCTTGATTGATTTCCCGGCCTATACGGATGGGCGTGGTTTCTCGCTGGCACGGCAACTTCGTACGAAATATGGTTATGAAGGATTGCTTGTCGCTGATGGTCCGCTCATTCCGGATCAATATGCCTTTGCGCTTCAATGCGGATTTAACGCGGTTCATATCGATGATGAGACTTTGTCGCGTCATACGATTGAGGACTGGCATGCCGCGCTCGATGACTTCGACCTAACTTATCAAAGGGGATACGCGGTAAAAGCTGGCCCAGCGACCTCCGTTTTTGATGCCCGTTTCACTGCGCTCGATGAGCGAAAGGCGGCCGACCCTTTTTTCGGCCACTCGGCGGAGTTGACGCTTAGAAAAGCCATTAAAAAATACCAAGG
>CAZKHC010000029.1:0-13088 GCA_964552135.1 uncultured Algimonas sp.
TGAATCTTCACTTTCTTCTTTCTATTTGCAGGATGTTGTTCCGTTATAGCGAGCGTCCTAAAATCGCCGCAAGTAAGCCACTGAGCTAATTAAATTCCTTTCGAAAGACTTGCGATAAAATATCGTACCTCTCACCCCTCCGGCAAATTTGCTTCAAAAAACCGCTTCGCATTTTCGCCCATGACTTTGCGGATTGTGGCTTTATCCATGCCCGCCCGCAGTAGGGCGTTCGTAATTGCATCTAATTCTGAGGCGTCGAGGGTGACGGCGACCGTGCCGTCATAATCTGAGCCGAGCGCGACGGCGTCGGGGCCCAGGAGTTTCACCGCATCCACAATGGCCGCCGCAATACCCTTTGGCGAAATATCGCAAATGACGCCATTGAAAAATCCAATCCCAATCAGACCTTTGCGCGCCGCGATTTGCTTGAGCACGTCATCGGGCAAATTCCGATTTCGGGTGCGCGGGCAGTGAGCGATGGTGCCGCCGTGGCTAATGAAAATCGGCGCATCGGTGGTCTTTAAAACATCGCGCACGACCTGCGTGCTGCTATGGGCGACGTCGATGATGATGCCTTGGCGCTTCATTTCTAAAACAGCCTCCCGGCCAAATTTCGTCAGCCCCGCTTTGCTGCGACCATGCAGCGAACCACCAAGTTCATTATCAAAGAAATGCTGCAATCCCATCGCGCGGTAGCCCTCATCATAAAGCCGTTTGATATTACCGATGTCGCCTTCCAGCGGATGGGAGCCTTCGGTCAGGAGAAGCCCTAAGACGCGGTCAGTCTTGGCCATATCGGCGCGGGTGCGGACAATATGGACCTCGCCCGCACGTTCGAGTTTCTGCAAACGCTTTGCTTGATAGGCGGCGCGTTCATAGAGCGAGCCCCAGGTTTGCGGTGGCCAGAGCTGCGCCTGCGCGAGCAGGGTAATCTGGTCGGGCGCATCGGCATCATTGCCGTTGAAATTTTGCCCGCGCGGAGATTTTGTGACGGCTGAGAATATCTGAAACTCAACCCCGCCTTCGCGTAGACGCGGTAGGTCCACATGGCCGCGCGTTTGCCGTTTGGCCGGGTTCCGCCGCCAGAGCAGGCTGTCTGTATGTAGGTCGGCAATCCAGAGATTATCATGCAGAGCTTTGGCCGTCTTACTGACGGGATAGGGATTATGCGCCCGAACCGGATTCATATCCGCATCGACCTTGGGCCAAAGAAATTGGCTGAGCGCAATAAACCCGCCAATTAATAAAATGACGAAAAAAATTCCGACCCATTTGAAAAATCGTTTCATCTCAATCCATCTCTCAACTGCGCCAACGAAGCGTGCGGGGTTTGACGGGATTGCTAAATGGCTCTCCGTTTTCCGCTGATTTCGCCCACGCTTTTTTCAGCGCGTAATACCATTTGGCCTGCGTGTCGGCATCGTCAATCAGCATAAGCTTTGGATTATGTTTCAAACCTCGCTGTTGCAAATCCACCATATCGGAATCTTGCCGCAGGAATGTACGCGCGAAGCCGCCTAAAAACGGCGAGAGCACACGAAAGGTTGGATGATCCGTAAAGAAAATCTGCCGAATGCCCGTGCGATTTTCATCCAGCGGCGTCAGCGCGGTGAATGACAGGACTTTGCGTTTTCCAATCGTAATCTCTTCGGTTCGAATTGACGGCAATCGAAAGGTAATTTCTGTGACAGGTTTCCCGCCCAATAATTTATAAGCAAAGGAGTTGGATGAGGGCGTGTGGGCCGTCATTGCAAAGCCGAGCTCGCGGGGTTCAAAATCCTTGGCCTTTTCATGTATGGATTTTTCAGATCGCCACCACCATTGGCGGTGCACATATGGACCATGCGCCGGGTCCATCAACCCAATGACGGCGTGGTCAATATGGCAGTCGAGCTCGACGGAATCATCGAGTGTGGCGCGGTTTCGTGGCAAGGTGATTTGCGGTGGGTCAATTTTTGGCGGCGACGTATCTTTCGGGTCGGACCGCAAATAAATCCAGATGAGCGGCCCCGTTTGCCGCACGGGATAAGTCCGCACGCCGATACGCCCTACCGCCATATCGGATTCCGCTGGCAGAGCGGGTATCTCTTTGCACTGCCCATCGGCAAGGCCAAAGCGCCAGCCGTGATAGGGACATTCGACGGTGCCGGATTTTACGCAGCCTCCTGAAAGCGGTACGGCGCGGTGCGGGCAAATATCTCGCAGCGCGTAAATCGCGTCGCCTTCGCGCGCCAAAGCAATTGGCTCTCCGGCAAGCGACATAGCTTTTGTCGCGCCGTTTTTGATGTCGCTGAGGAGCCCTGCGAAATACCAGATGTCCCTTACAAAATTACTTGGGGTAAAATTATTTGGGGTAAAATCATTTGAGGCGAAAGCGTCCATTGATTTGCTATAGCGGGCCTTGCGCCATTAACAAGGATTGGGACAAGACGTCTGCGGAGCTCATTCCGTTCATCCGAAGACTCTCTATTGTTTGATCTTTCGCGGTTTTCGAAAGCTTCCGCCCCGACGGGTCCGTAATGAGTGCGTGATGATGATAGATTGGCGTTGGCCATCCCATTAAATTTTGGATTAGAATATGCAGCGGCGTTTGGTCAATGAAATCTGCCCCGCGCACGACATCTGTGATGCCTTGGATATGGTCATCATGGGTGACGGCGATGTGGTAGCTCACCGCAATATCGCGCCGCGCAATGATGGGGTCAGGACGGGATGATCTCGCCCAGTCTACAAGGCTAGGCAGGGCATGTTGGGTCTTTCTGCTATCTTGATAAGCCAGATTTTTCGGCGCGCGTTTGAGCGCGGCATCCAAATTTAGCCGTATCGCAAAGGGCAGGGACGGCGTTTTATATCGCGCCGCACTGCCCAATTTTTCGCAAATTCGCGCGGCCTCGCCATGGGCTAAGCTATCGGGGCGCGGCGTACGCTCACCGCTTTTTAATTGCGTTCGAGACAGCGTGCAGGGATAGGCCAGCCCGCGTTCAATCAGATCAATAATGACCTTGGCATAGGCGCTGTAATGTTCGCTTTGGATGCGCGCGGGTTTTGGCCAGTCAAAGCCCAGCCACGCTAGGTCTTCGTAAATCCCTTCTGTCAGTTCAGCTCGGCAGCGCGTATGGTCAATATCCTCAATCCGAAGGAGGGCTGTCCCGCCAAACCGCTCAGCACTTTCAAAAACGCGCGCGGCGGCATAAGCATGTCCCAGATGCAAACGGCCCGTTGGAGAAGGCGCGAAGCGGGTCACTCGTGTCATATCAACATCCCGCCTGTATGCGGAGACTTACCGGCGAAGGAGTCCGCCTAAAACACCGCGGAGTAATTTTCGTCCCTGCGCGCGCGCAAATTGACGTGCCATGAGTTTGGCTTCGCGGGCGATAAGATTTCCAGGTGTTTTCTTTTTCTGCCGCGCGGATTCGCGGGCGCTGCGTCGTTCTTCGGCCGCCTCTTTTTTGGCTTTATCTTTTGCCTCTTTTGCGTCGACCTCCGCATCTTCGGCTTTTTCCGCCGCTTCCTCACGAGCGATAGATTTGGCTTCTAGCATTTCATAGGCGCTCTCGCGGTCGACGACTTCGGTATATTTATCTTTGAACGCAGAGTCGGCGATAATGGCATTGCGCTCTGACGGTTCCGCAGGGCCAAGGCGGGAGGCGGGCGGGCGCACCATTGTTCGGCCAACAATGCCGGGAACGCCCTTTATATCGAGCGTTGAAATAAGCGCTTCGCCGACGCTTAAATCTGTAATGACTTCTTCCGTATCAAACCCCGGATTGACGCGAAACGAGCTCGCGGCGGCGCGGACCGCTTTTTGTTCCTTTGGCGTATAAGCTCGAAGCGCATGTTGAATGCGGTTTCCGAGCTGTCCTAAAACATCATCGGGAACGTCGTCGGGATTTTGCGTGACGAAATAAACACCCACCCCTTTGGAGCGAATAAGCCGAGCGACCTGTTCAATTTTTTCGACAAGAGCCTTTGGCGCATCGTCAAATAATAAATGCGCTTCATCAAAGAAGAACACCATAACGGGTTTTTCTGGATTGCCGACCTCTGGCAGCTCTTCGAATAATTCCGAGAGAAGCCAAAGCAGGAAAGTTGCATAAAGGTCAGGAGAATTGATGAGCGTATCGGCCGCAAGAACATTGACGACACCGCGGCCATTTTCGTCCGTTTGTATGAAATCATTTAGGTCGAGTGCGGGTTCTGCAAAAAACGCATCGGCGCCCGCGCGTTCTAATTTTAAGAGCTCGCGTTGAATGGCAGAAACAGAGGCGCTGGAGACATTTCCATATTCCCGAGAGATATCGCCCTTATTATCGCTGACAAAATTCAGAAGCGCGCGCAGGTCTTTCATATCCAGCAGCAGCATTTCTTTATCATCGGCTAGTTCGAAGACGATGGTGAGAATGCCTTCCTGAATGTCGTTCAGGCCCATAAGACGGGCAAGAAGCGTCGGACCCATTTCAGAAATTGTCGTGCGAATGGGATGGCCCTTTTTGCCGTATAAATCCCAGAAAACCGTCGGCATGGCTTCATAATCATATTCGCTAAGGCCAATCTGCATGGCGCGCTGCAAGAGCTTATCATGAAGCTTATGATTAACGGACCCGGCTTGGCTGACGCCTGATAAGTCGCCTTTCACATCGGCTGCGAAAACAGGAACGCCTGCTTTGGAGAAGCCCTCACAGAGGATTTGCATGGTGACCGTTTTTCCAGTTCCCGTTGATCCCGTGATTAAGCCATGTCGATTGGCGAGCGGTAGCAGAAGATGCTGCCGCTTATTATCGCTGTCTGTCCCTAAGAAAATGCCGTTTTTCATGATATGAATCTCTATAAATTTTCAATTTTTGTTATGGGGTCACGGGCTTGAATGCAATATAGCTAAGTCAGAAGGATAAGGGCTATAAAGGAAATCAGGGTGACCACTACAGATACAACGATACGGGCCAGCTTACTATTTTTAGCGAGTATGGCGCTCGTCGCACTTCTTTATATCACGCGCGATCTCTTGGCACCTTTTGCTCTCGCGATATTTATTTGGCTCATTATTGATGCTTTTGCGCGGTGGATGGATAATCTCTCGCCGAAATTTCCCTATTGGCTGGCGTTGACAATCGCGGTTTTAACCGTTGTTGGCCTAATGGTCGGCTTTATTTTTGTGATTGTGGATACCGTCGGGGATGTTGTTCGTGACGCGGACCGGTATGAGAAGCGATTGAGCGAAATTTTCGCGTGGATTGCAGAAAAAACGGGCCGAGAGAACCTCTCATTCAAAACTCTCAATCAGAGTTTTGGTTTGACGGAGAAAATTCAAAGCGGATTGGGGACTTTCGCCTCTACAATTCAAGGCGTTCTCTCCGAGTTTTTCTTAATTGCGCTTTATGTTGTTTTCCTTTTTGCGGCGCAGTCGTCTTTCCCGAAGAAAATGGATGATCTTTTTCCAAATGAAACACGTCGCGGGCAAGCTTCTAAAGTTGGCGAACGCATTCGTTATTCGATCGAGAAATATCTTTCTGTCCAGACAATAATATCGCTGATGCAAACGGTGGTGTCCTATGTGGGGATGACCGCGCTCGGGCTCGATAATGCGCTTTTCTGGGCGCTCGTGATTTTTGTCTTAAACTATATTCCAATTGTTGGTGGTCTGGCCGCCGTATTACTTCCCTGCTTATTCGCGATTGTTCAATTTGATAGTCCGGGACGAATTGCTTTACTGGCCGGCATTTTATTTGGCGCGCAATTTATCATCGGCAATACAATTCAACCCAAAATGATGGGCGATAGTATGAATCTCTCAGCGCTTGTTGTTATCCTCGCGCTATCGGTCTGGAGTGCATTATGGGGCGGGGTCGGCGCGTTCCTCTCCGCGCCTTTGACCGTTATTATTATGATTATCCTCGCGCAATTTCCCACGACTCGCTGGATTGCCGTGCTTTTGTCCGCAGATGGAAACCCAGATATGGAGGAAGAGACGGAGCCCGATGCGGCCCCAAGTCTTTAGGTCGCTCACCAGACTGTGATGAAACTGTTTGGTGCTTATTCATGAAAGAGCTTGTAAGTAGGGCTCATGAAATTTCACCAGATACCCATTGCGGCCGTGTTGGCAGCCACGGTCTCGACCTCTGCTATGGCCATGGAGCCAGCGGCCAAGCCAACGCATGTCGTGGAGCTCTTTACCTCGCAAGGGTGTTCATCCTGTCCGCCTGCAAACCGGTTCCTTACCAAGCTCTCTAAAGATCCGGAGATGCTGGTGCTGACTTATGGCGTCACTTACTGGGATTATTTGGGCTGGACCGACACATTTGGAGATCCAGAGTTCACGAAACGTCAACGCGAGTATCGGGATGCCTTTGGGGCCCCAAATATATATACGCCGCAATTGGTTCTCGGCGGTTCTGCGCATAGTCCGCGATATTCCAAAAATGATGTCGCCGACGTTCCATTACCGGAAACAGGTGTAGGCTTGTCATTTACGAGATCTGGCGACCTTCTCATGATTGAAACCGATACGAAGACAGACATCATTGTCGATCTTGTCTCCTTTGTACCCGGCGATCAAACGGTCGATGTGAAGCGCGGCGAAAATCGCGGGCGTAAGATGACGCTCACAAATGTTGTGGTAGATGTTCATACGCTAAAATGGAAAGATCAATCTGCGACCATTCTTATGCCGGAGTCTGAAGGCATGAAATATGCGACTTTGATTCATGATCGGGAAACAGCGCAAATTTTAGACGCCGCTGTCTTAGACTAATCTAAAAATGACTGCGGCCCGGATTGTATGCGGGGCTGATCGCAATACAAAACCGAGCCGCTTGATAAGGATTCCCTTGGGAAAGGGCCGCCTATCATGTCAACGTGGGAACGTCGTATGGTGTCGCAAAACCGGAAAATATTTCTGCGTTTCGGGCGCTGGGGGGCTAAAAAATAACCGACCCGCAGATTTCCGTCTTGCGACTAATCTTTGCTAATTTGTGTTTAAGGTCAAAACTCGCCGTAAATGCGGCAGAAATAAGGCAGGGCATTACAAACTAGAGAGATAGCCGCCAGCATAGTCGCGACGCCTTTGGCTTGCCTGTAGAGAAATCCACCCTATGTTGGGTATATGAGCCGCGTTGTCCCTTTTCCAACAACCTCGAAAACCTCGTCAAAAGGTCCGTCTCAAGTCGCCTTTGATCGCAAAGAACTTTCTGCGATTTTAAATGTCTATGGGCAGATGGTCAGCAAGGGAGATTGGAAAGATTACGCGATGGACTTTATGCGGGACAAAGCGGTCTTTTCCGTCTATCGCCGCGCGTCTGAACATCCGCTTTACCGCATAGAAAAAGTGCCGTCCCTGCGTAAGAAACAGGGACAGTTTTGTGTGATTGCACCGGGCGGATTGGTCCTAAAACGCGGTCATGATTTACTGACCGTGTTAAAGGTTTTTGATAAGGCTCGCTTTCGCAGCCTTTAGGACGGAAGCGGAGCTGCCGGACCTGCAAGACCTGCCCCGCCGCGCTTTGCGCCTTCGCCGCGCGCCCCGTCAGTGTCTTTGGCTGGGCAGAAGCTAAGCACGGTGGAGCCTTGTGCGCGGAACTCTTGGCCAGGCTGAATGAACTCCAAAGTGCCGTCGGGTTTGCGCGCTAACACAAGGTCCAAATCATCGCCGCGATCTTTGTACAGATCGTCGAGCGTATATTCTTCGGATAGGTTCGTTGCGCGGAAACGCCATCCACCCCACCAATCCCGTGTCAAAGCATCAAAACTCCGCCCGCGCGAGGTCAGTGTGCGACCGCGTGATGTGAAGGCAATGCTCTCACCTTTGTCGTCATCGCTCTCGCGGTCGCCGACTTGGAAGACGCGGTGGCGGCCTAGCTCTGGCGCAAATTCAACGCAAACGAGGGCGTTATAGGCTTCATTAGGCGAGGCTGCGACTAAGATATTAAAGGCGCTATGGTCGAGGGAATAATCGGCTTTTTCCGATAGGACTTCCCCGTAGAATGTGTCGTGCCCTTCAAGCCGCGCGCCGCGCAGTCTCCGCCAATTTGTGTCTGCCACTGTGACTTTGATGTGTAGCTCTTTTAATGCTTTCGCGAGACCGAGTGACCAAGGGTTTGCTCCGACAATTAATACCCCGTCGCCGTCGCCGCTATCAAGCTTTAGCATATGGGCGAGCGGCCCGATGAAGAAACCAGCGAAGAGAACAGTCGCAAAGACGAGTGCAAAGGCCAGCGGAACAAAAATTAACCCATCCGCGCGTCCAAGCGCGTCCATTTCCGCTGCAAAAAGACCCGCAACAGCGACCGCAACGATACCGCGCGGCGCAATGAGCGAAACAAGCAAGCTTTCTTTCCAAGATATGCCTGACCAAAGCGTCGAGATCATAACGGCAATCGGCCGGACCAAGAACATCATCGCAAGAACGAAGGCGATGATGCCCCAATTAGACACAAAGTCTTTCAAGACCTCTGGGGTCAATGTCGCCGTCAGCATCACGAACACGCCTGAGACAAGTATAATCGCGATATTTTCTTTAAAGCGTCGCATCTCGACCATAGAGGCAAACTTCGTATTTGCCATCGTCATGCCAAGGGCTGTCACAGCGAGAAGGCCTGTTTCATCCGCGATTGTATTCGCGATGACATAAATAACCAGAACCCAGGCCAAAACGACTGGAGCCTTTAGATATTCTGGGATGATACCGCGTCTGAACGCCCAGGCCATGCCGATGCCGGATATGATCCCGACGACTGTGCCGAGAATACAGGCAAATGCAATTCGGCCAAAGACCATGGCCATGCTGGCTTCCAATTGGGTGATGCGGATAAATTCGAAGACGATCACCGCAAAAAGTGCGCCGACTGGATCATTGACGATGCCTTCCCATTTCAAAATATTGGCGGGTTTAGTCTGTAAATGCGCTTGTCTGAGGAGCGGCATGATAACGGTCGGGCCAGTCACAATAAACAAACCACCAACCATTGCGGCCATATCCCATTCTAGGCCTACGAGATAATGGGCGGCCAGGGTGCCGAGAATCCAAGCGATGGGGCCGGCTAAGACGACCATCCGAATAACAGCTTGTTTGGCGTCTCCCAGATGTTTGAAATTGAGGTTTAACCCGCCCTCGAAGAGGATAATGGCCACGGCAATTCCGATCATGGGACGATAGACATCACCAAAGTCAGCTTGTGGATCGAGTCTGAACATTTCGAGGCCGCTATGGAGAAAGCCGGGAATGTTGAAGCCCATTAAAAACCCAACAAGTGGGCCAAAAATTAAGCCTGCAATCGCCATCAAAACAATCGCCGGGCGTTGAAGTTTCCAGGCCAGCCATTGCGCGCCAATTCCTAAAGCCCCGATGAGAGCAATTTTAAACGGTAAAGTGGAATGTCCGTGATGCGCGTCTGCGGCGCCTCCTGCCGCAAAAATAATGTCAGCCAACATCACCGCTTCAAAACCCATGATAATCTCGTTATTCTGTGCAGGCGAAGCCTGCGGGATAGGAATTCAGCGCGTTTGATAGCTGATTCACGCTGTCGAACCAAATGTAATTCGCCGTTCTAGTCAGCTGCGCGGTGGATATCAAAGCCGATGGTGGATGTCCCATAATCACCTTCATCATATTTCTCGACGCTATTGGAGAAAAACGCGATGATATGATCATAAATTCGTTCGAAAAGGGGGGTGAGTTGTGTCTCATCCAGAGGCAGTTGGAGAGGGATTGGGCTTTCCTTACCAATTGAAATTTTCATCAATTCCCCTTCTTTTTGGCAATGTAACTTCAGGCGCATATAGTCTTTATCTTCGGAAATACGAACAGCGAGACCAAAGCTAATGGGTTTTAGAGGTAAATAGCCTGTACCGGAGACGGAAAAAGCCCCGGATTGGTAGTTTTCTGCCTGAAATGGGCCTTCTGGCGGTACGAGGTAGACGCAAGGCTCATCGCCCTTCTCTAGCCATCGACAGAGTAAATCTCTTACCGTTTCCGCAACGGAGCGGATCTGTGCGTAATTATCAAAACTGCGAGCACCATAGGTTTCGGCGGCTTCATATATGCTGGATAGTCGGGACCCATCTTTTGATGAGGCATCCTGATTTTTCTTAGCTGTTGTGTTGGTCATGCAGACCTTGTGGCGTGATAATTGGCGAAGTCAATTCCTAGACTCGCGAGATTTTTTCTAAAATGCCCCAGATTGGCACGAGGATTGAACGGAAAGTCCCAAAATATCGATTCGAGAGAGTATTATGCGGACCTTAGGATTAGTTGTAATTGCAATAATAGGGCTTGGATTGAGCGGTTGCTCGCAAGGTTCCAATATTTTTGGCAAGAAAAATCCACATTACCATACGGCGGATGGAACGGCCGTATATGTGGATGACACACTCCGAACAACGCCGCAGCAAACCTATGAATTTGCCGACCAAAGCTATGATGTTGATGTTTATGATGGCGCGACGCAATATAATACCGCTCCGCAATATGGCAGAACGTCACAATATGCAGGGTATAGCGTAGAATTATATAACACGCAGGCCGCCTATGTTGCGCCGCCTTTTGCTGATCCGCGTGATACAGAATTCGTAAAACTCAATGGCGAGTCCGAGACCAACGATTGGCGCTATTGCGAGACAACGAGCCGAGGCTATTTATATGCGTCGGAATATGATTTTCGCTTGGATCCTGATTTCGAAGTTTGCATGAGAAATAAGGGCTACGTCATGACGACGGAAAGCGGCCCTACGTCAAAACAAATCCTAAGCGCGCGAACAGCGGGCTTGCGCGGAGACTATCAAGCCCAGCCTAGCACATCATCCTATTCAGGATATTTTCGATAGGATTGCAGAGAGGCCGTCGCGATAGCTCCCATAAGCGGGTCGCCACCCAAGCTCTTGCCGCGCTTTGTCGGCATTGACCCGCTTGGTTTCTGCGTAAAAACTTCGCGCCATGTCAGATATGGACGGATCGGATAATTCAATGCGCGGCGGCGGCGGAAGACCTAATAGGCCGGCTGCATAGTCGAGTACATCCTGCGGGGGCGCGGGGTGCCCATCCGCTAAATTATAGAGGCTTTGGGGCTTAGGCGTGTCCGAACTGAGCAAGAGTGCGCTGACAATGTCATCGAGATGAATGCGGTTGACGACGTGATCTTGTTTTACGATCACTCGCGCTTTTCCTGATTTTAGTTTTTCAAAAGGCGCTCTTCCAGGCCCGTAAATTCCCGCGAGCCTGAAAATATGCACAGGCCAGAGTGTTTCTATCCAGGCCAGTTCAGCATCGGCCCGGGCTTGTCCTCGAGGTAGTGACGGCAACGGGGCTTCGCCTTCGAAAGCCCAGCGACCTGCACGGTCGCCATAGACAGATGTCGCAGACAAATAACCTATCCAATGCGCCTGCGGCGTCAGGTGACCTAGCGCTGAAAGGGCAGGGTCTTCACGCGTTTTAAACGGAGGGATTGAACTGACAATGATGTCTGCCGTCTCAAAAACATATTCCAGTTCGGGCGAGGCCGCGCCGTTAAACGCGTGGCACTTTACATTGTGCAATTTTGTCTCGCCAGACCGTGTCGTGACGGTGACCTCGAAGCCGCGGGTTTGCAAGGCTGGCGTCAGGGCACGTGCGACATATCCTGCGCCCAGCAGAAGTGCAGATTGAGGCTTCTTAATGTGACGGCTCATTGATGGTTCAGTTTCTTACGGTTATGCGAATGCCATGACACGTATTCTACCCCATGTCGCCTGCCTGATTAGCGGGCTTTGCCTTATTAGCACGCCAAGTCTCGCCGAAGACTTAACGACCGAATTTGATGCAAGACATAAAAGCTGCCTCGAAGAGATCGCCGTTGATGCGCAAGAGGCGTATGAGAAAGCCCTGCAATGGCGCGATCAGGGCGGCGCACGCCGTGCAAAACATTGTGTGGCGATGGCCTTATTCGCTTTGGGCCATGAAGACGAAGCCGCCTACCGTTTGGACGAATTAGCGGCGGGAGCCGACGGCGGCTCAACCGCGACACGGGTGAAACATTATGCTGAAGCGGCGAATTTTTGGCTGACAGCTAATGAAGCCGATAAAGCCTATGCGTCGGCCTCTGCGGGATTAAAGCTGGAATATGATCATCTAGATTTGAGAATTTCACGTGCCCGCGCTTATGCGTTATCGGGCCGATATGATTATGCAGAAACAGATTTGACGTCCGTTTTAACCCTTGATCCAAAACATGCGGGGGCATTGCGCTACCGCGCCGATGCGCGTTTCAAACAGGATAAGATGGAAGCCGCGCAAATTGATATTGAAGCTGCGCTAGACCTCGACCCAACGTCCGTCGAAACAGCCTTGCTCCGGGGCCAAATCCGTGAGGCTATACGGCTCGCAGAGTTAGACACTAAAGCGCCATAGACTTATTTCATATTGTCTGGCGCGAGGGTTTCGCTGAAGAACTCTAAAATTTGGCGGTCTCTGTGAATGCGATTTTCCTGTTTCCGGAAGCCGTGTTTCTCTCCCGGATAGGTTTGTATCCGTAGATTATGCATGTTCTGTTTTTGCATGGCATCCATGAGTTTTATGGAATGGCGGAAGACCACATTGTCATCGGCCATGCCGTGAATCAGGAGTACGGGCTCGGTTAATCCGTCCAGATATTTGAACACGCTGCCGTCTTCATAGGCCCCTTTGGTGTAATTATCGGCGCCCGGGGTGGGGTCCCCGAGATAACGTTCTGTATAGGCCGTGTCATAGAGCGTCCAGTCGGTGACCGGGGCGCCGGAGACACCGGATTTATAGAGGTCTGTTTGCGCGAGCATATGCAGCGTCATATATCCTCCATAAGACCATCCATAGACGCCCATATTATCTGCATCGACAAAGTCCTGACTTGCCAGCCAGCGCGCACCCACTGATTGATCTGTGACTTCGATTTGCCCCATGGAGCGATAGAGGTGATCTTCGAAGGCTTTGCCGCGATTGGCAGCCCCGCGCCCGTCCAGCGTAAAGACAATAAAACCATGATGGGCGAGCATTTTAGACAAGTCTTTGCGCCAAAACCGGTTTTGGACGCGTTGCACGCCGGGACCATTATAGACAATTGTAATGGCGGGACGTTTTTCGCCGGGTT
>CAZKHC010000029.1:13188-17636 GCA_964552135.1 uncultured Algimonas sp.
TGCACGCCGGGACCATTATAGACAATTGTAATGGCGGGACGTTTTTCGCCGGGTTTCAAATCCGTTGGCTTAAACAACATATAATCTAATGGTGTGCCGTCGGGAGCCTCTAATTGCCCATATTCGGGGCTTATATGCGCGTCTAGGAAGGGCGCATAGGGATGCGATCCGTCCAGTTTATTTTCATTAAGCCAAGCCAGCGGAGTTCCATCCGCTTCATAGGCTCGTAAATTTGTTGGGGTCTTATCATCAGAATAGCTCCCGAGGTAGCGCGCGCAATCTCGGTCGAAACTGGCGCTATGAATGCCAGGGCCGGATGTGATTTGTTCTATGTTTTGTCCGCCGTCGCTGTTTTGCGTAATTTTGAAAATATGATTGGAGAGCGGGCTGTCTTTCCAGCCGCTAATGAAAATCGCATCTTCCGTTTGGCAAGACAGAGTGCGGGCGTTGAGGGAGTCAGGGGTCAACGCCTTGATATTGCCGTCGGCGTCAATTTTGAAAATTTGCCTTTTGTCATTGCGCTCGGCAGACCAAATTAATCCGCCGTCTTGTGTGGGCCTCATATAGGAGCGAATATTTAGCCATGTCGGCGAAGTCTCTTCATAGAACAGTGTCTTTTCGCCTGATTGAGAATCCACTTTATAGATTCGGTGGGTTTTATTGTCCCGCGCCAGCACGCCAACAAAGGCGGTTTGATTATCCGGCGCCCAAGCGGCGCGCGTTAAATAGATGTCGTCGCCAAGCGTTTCGTCATCATCTAGAGCTACCCATCGCGTGTTCCCGCCAAGAGCTGAGACAAAGCCAAGCTTGACCGTTGCATTTTTTGTTCCTGCGAAAGGATATCGCTGTGCTATATTGCTGACGCCTTCGGCCGTGAAATCAATGCGGTTTTCAATCGCGATCTCGCTTTCGTCAATCTGCGTATAGGCGAGTGTCTTTGCGTCGCCAGATATCCAATATCCCGTACTGCGGTCGAGTTCCTCTTGGACCACGAAGCTGGCCGTCGCATTGCGGATTGTCTCAGTAGACCCTTCCGACAACTGGCGTTCCAGCCCCGTCTTTAGGTCTTTGATATAGAGTTCATTGCCGCGCACATACGCGACCTTGGATCCGTCGGCGCTCACCTTTGGATCTGTCTCAAACCCTTTTGTAGCCGTGATTTGCCGGCTTTCATTTGTCGAAAGATCATAGAGATATATGTCGCCGCCGAGCGGGAAGAGCAGAAGATTTGTCCCGACCCAGCTATAGGAAATAATCCCGGACCCATATTGCCGCGCGCGCTCGCGCCGATTTTTTTCTTCCTCCGATAGAATTTCCGGTCCTTCTAACAGATCCGTTGAACTGACGAGTAGGCGGCCTTCGCCCGTTTCTAAATCATAGGCCCATAGGTCTCTTTGTTGCGGATTGTCCTTTCGTCCCTGCAAGACAGTGACAAATTCTCCTGACGGGGCGATTCTGACGCCCGATAGGGACGGCCCGCTCAATGCCGGGATGCTGTGAATACGTTCAGGGGTCAATCCGCCTGGAACAGGGGTCTTGCGAATATAATTTATTGAGGCGTGTTTGGCGTCAACCGCTTGCTGGATGGGTGCAGGGGCGTCGCTATTAGAGCATCCCAGCAAGGCTGTCGTTAAAAGGAGGGGCGCAATCAAATGTTTCATATATTTCTTCTGCGTCGAGGGAGCGTCGAATTCAAGTTTATCTCACCCCATAACTTGATAGCAGAGCGCACTTTCAAAATGTGTCTGCGCAGGCTACGGCGGTTTCATGCCAGATTTACGACCCGTCTTTTTCGTTATTGGCCTCATGAGCTCCGCGCTCGGTATTCTGATGTTTATCCCTATGATTGTGGATTTATTTGACGAAGCCAGAGCTTGGCGCGCATTTGGGGCTGCGGGCGGGATTACGACCTTATTTGGCGCGCTTCTGGCGGTCCTAACCTATTCACCTAATCCGAGCTTACGTGCGCGCGGGGCGTTTGTTTTGACGGTCTTTGCTTGGCTGATCCTGTCCGTTTTAAGCGCGGTTCCATTTTTATTTGAACCGATAAACCTGTCTTTGACGGATGCTTTGTTTGAAGCGACCTCAGGCATCACAACGACAGGCTCAACGATTTTGACGGGCCTTGATGATATGCCGCGCGGCGTTTTGATGTGGCGCGCTTTGCTGCAATGGATTGGCGGCGTTGGTATTGTCGTGACGGCGATGGCGGTGTTGCCCATGCTCAAAGTTGGGGGCATGCAGCTCTTCCGGCTGGAGAGCTCTGATATGGGGGAGAAAATCCTGCCGCGGGCTGCGAGTCTCGCGGGTGGGATTTCAATTATCTATCTTGTGCTGACCTTCGCCTGCGCGATTGGATATATTTTGACGGGAATGGATTGGTTTGACGCAACAGCTCATGCCATGACGACATTGGCAACGGGCGGCTATTCAACATCGGACGCGTCCATGGGCGGCTTCATGGATAATGGCGCCGATATGGTTTGCGTCGCCTTTATGATGGCGGGCGGCATGCCATTCGGAGTCTACTTGCTCATGACAACGCGCGGGGATTGGCGCGCGCCCTTTCGGGATAGTCAGGTCCGTGCCTTTATCACGATTATGACGGCGCTTATCGCGATTATTACTTTGTTCCTGGTCTTATCGGATCAATTTGAAGTGACCCGCGGTCTCCGTTTGGCCGCCTTTAATACGGTGTCGATTGTCACAGGCACCGGATATGCCACAACGGATTATAATGCGTGGGGGCCTTTTGCGGTCTCAGCCTTTTTCGCCTTTATGTTTATTGGCGGCTGCGCGGGTTCAACGGCGTGTTCGCTTAAGATATTCCGATATCAGGTCGCGTTTGAGGCCATGCGAAATTACCTGTTTCGGATGCCGCGCCAACATGCCGTTGTGCCCATGCGCTATGGCGGCCAAATGCTGCCGCCTAGTGTTGTGTATTCTGTGATGAGTTATTTCTTCGTCTTCTTCCTTACCTTTGTGATTACGGCGATTTTACTCTCACTGATAGGGCTCGACCCGATTACGGCTTGGTCAGGAGCCGGTAGCGCGGTGGCGAATGTTGGTCCGGGTCTTGGCGATATTATTGGCCCGGCGGGGACATATCAGGATCTGCCCGGTAGCGCGAAATGGGTGCTGTTGATTGCGATGATTATTGGGAGGTTAGAAATCATCACGGCTTTGGTATTATTGACCCCAGCCTTTTGGCGGAGCTAGCGGAGCGCCTCGCGCTTTAAAGTTTTGGGCGGTTATATTTCAGAGACCGGAAACCGATATTCGGTCGCGCAAAATTCACAATTTGCCGTAATGATACCCTTTTCAGCCATGTCCTCTAAAGCGGAGGCTTCGAAGCTCTTTAGCGTATCTAGAAGTCGCTCACGCGAGCAGCGGCAATCGGCATTGACCTGATGCGTATCTACGACGCGCACGCCCTCTTCATGAAATAATCGATAAAGCAGCCGGTCTGTACTTAGGGCTGGGTCAACCAGCTCCGCATCGGTCAGTGTCGCAAATAATTGTTGCGCCGTTTCCCACGGCAGGGCGGTATCCTCGCGCGCTTCATCATCGGCAATTTTTTGGATCATCATGCCTGCGCCGGACCAAGATGCGCCTGCGCCGTCAACAGATTGACCACAGGCCAATTGAATGCGTGTTGGAATTTGCTCTGACTGATTGAAATAATGTTCGGCGCAGCTGGACAGGCTTGTGCCTTCGATGGCGGCAATGCCTTGATATTGATCCATATCCGGACCTTGGTCGATAGTCATAGAAAAAGTTCCGCCGCCCAGTAAAATATCTGCGCCGGGATTGCGGGAATCCAGCTCAAGTTCTTTGAGTTTTTCTGCATTCCATCTCGCATAGCCGCGAATATTTCCGTCCGTTGTACAGTCGGCTATCAAGAGGCTTATCGCGCCGTCATTTGTTCCGTGGCATTGCACGACCAATCGGCCTTCAAATTTTAGAGATTGGGCAACTAGCGCGCCTGTCATCATAGCCTCGCCAAGCAGGCGCGCGACATTGTCAGGATAACGGGCCTTACCGCCCGGATTTAAAGCAGAATCAAGCGCTGGTCCGAGTTTAACCGCCCGGCCTCTTATGGGCTGTCCGTCCAATTGAAAAACGGTGACGTGGTCTGTGATGATGTCGTGATGTAAATCCGTCATGGGCGGGCATGTGGGGCAGGGCGCGCCGATATGCAAGCGCTGGAGCTGTTCTCTGCCGCGCTTTTCATAAATTTGGGCATGAAAAAACCCGCCCTCCGTTTAATCGCATTTAAGCGAAAGACGGGAGAGCGGGTCGTAAATTAGCTTTTAAACTAAAAGGCGCTTATCTTTTTGAGAGAAGATCGCGGATTTCAGCTAGAAGCACTTCATTAGCAGGCGGAGCTGCTGGCGCTTCTTCTTCAGCCTTTTTCGCTTTGTTCATGCCTTTGATGATCATGAACA
>CAZKHC010000030.1:0-15947 GCA_964552135.1 uncultured Algimonas sp.
CGCTTAAACCGCACTCCCGCCGACCGTGATATTTTCAACATACAGGCTCGGCTGGCCCACCCCAACAGGAACCCCTTGTCCGGCTTTGCCGCAAACGCCAATCCCGGGGTCGAGTTCCATATCATTTCCGACATGGCGAATTTGCGTTAAGACCGTCGGTCCGTCCCCAATCAACGTCACGCCTTTGAGGGGCTCACCGACTTTGCCATTTTTCACGCGATAGGCTTCTGTGCACTGAAAGACGAATTTACCGCTTGTGATGTCGACTTGCCCGCCGCCAAAGTTCGTGGCGTAAATCCCATCTTTCAGCTCGGCCAGCATTTCGCCGGGGTCGCGCTGCCCGCCCAGCATAAATGTATTGGTCATACGGGGCATGATCGAATGGGCGAAGCTTTCGCGGCGGCCATTGCCCGTTGCTTCCACGCCCATAAGCCGCGCATTTTGTCGGTCTTGCATGAAGCCAACCAAGATGCCGTCTTCAATAAGGGTTGTGCGCGATGTCGGCGTACCTTCGTCGTCAATGGTCAGGCTGCCGCGCCTACCCGCCATAGAGCCATCATCCACAACGGTGACGCCGGGAGATGCAACGCGCTCGCCTAGCATGCCTGCGAAAGCCGATGTGCCTTTGCGGATAAAATCACCTTCAAGGCCGTGGCCCATGGCTTCGTGCAAAAGCACGCCCGGCCAACCTGGTCCGAGGACCACATCCATTTGCCCGGCCGGGGCTGGAACAGACTCCAAATTCACTTGGGCTTGGCGGAGGGCTTCCTTGGCCAGAGGTTTCCAAAAACCTGGCTTGATATAGCCGTCATAGGCCTCGCGCCCGCCTGCGCCGGCAAAGCCTGTTTCGCGGCGGCCATTTTTTTCTGCCGTGATCATAATATTGAGCCGTACAAGAGGTCGGATATCATCATAGCGCTCGCCGCCTGCACGCAGGATAGCGATCGTCCTGCGATTTGCGCTCATGGAGACCGTGACTTGAACGACTTGAGAATCCAGTGCGCGGCAATAGGCATCAATCTCCTGCAGGAGACCGACCTTAACCCCAAAACCGGGAGAGGCGACGGGGTCAATGTCCGGATAAAGTGAGATGTTTGTGCGGCGCGGCGACGGCGAAGCGGTCCCATAATAACCTTGTTTGGATAAGCTAACGGCATCGGCAGCGCGAGATAAGGCGCCCGGAGACAATTCTGTCGATTGCGCGAAGCCCGAGGTTTCGCCTGCGACGCAGCGCAGGCCAAAACCGCGCGACGTATCAAAACTGGCTGTTTTCAGCCGCCCATCGTCAAATGTGAGCGATTCGGAGGCAGATCGTTCGACAAAAAGCTCTCCATCATCCGCTCCGCGTAGAGCCTCATCCAGCGTCGTTTGCGCAGTCTTTGCGTCCAGCGCGGTGTCATCAAATACGAAATCGGTCATATATACTTTCAATCGGGCAAAAAGGGCTGAAGATTCCCCGTTATAAGGCTTTATCTAAAGGCTATCTCGCTATAGACAACCGCGCAAATGCGACAATTGGCGCGGAATTCCTTACGGGACTTTCCTGCCTTTGGAACATATATGACTGGAGCGCTATTCAGAGCTAAGCTTTGAGGCGGTAAATTCAAGAGGGACCCATGCGTTCTAAGAACACAATTCTCGCGCTTGTTGTGGCGATACTTCTCGCGATTGTCAGCTATGTTATATTGGCTTTTGTCGGACTTAGCGGTGAGCGCGGTGCAGGCCAACCCGTCACGGGAGGTTTCTACCTCCAAGAGGCGGCATCGCCGATTATGGAAGAACTCACAACCGTCTATAATATTGTGACCTATATTATTTCCGCAATTGTTGCTTTTGTTTTGGGCCTCATGGCGTTCATCATGATTAGATTTCGCGAGAAAGCGAATCCTGTCCCCTCTAAGACCTCTCACAACACTTTGATTGAAGTCATTTGGACCGTTGTTCCGGTCCTTATTCTGCTTTTCATGGCGGTTCCGTCAATGAACCTGCTATATAATCAGGACGTCATCAAAGATACGGAAGTGACCGTAAAAGCCGTCGGAACCACATGGAACTGGAATTACACTTATCCCGATCATGAGAATATCGATGAAATCAGTGCTTACGCGCTGGAAAAAGACGAAGCGAAAGCCGCTGGTAAGCCTTATCTTCTCGGAACGGACGCAGCGCTGGTCGTGCCCGTTGATACGAATGTCAAAGTTCTCGTAACCGCGACCAGTAATATGCATGCTTGGACGATCCCGAGTTTTGGTATCAAAATGGATGCGGTACCGGGTATCATCAATGAAACTTGGTTCCGAGCAAATCGTACCGGCACATTTTATGGTCAGTGTTCAGAGATCTGCGGTAAAGAGCATTATAAAATGCCTATCGAGGTCCAAGTCGTATCCAAAGCAGACTATGCGAAATGGGTCGCGAATGATGGATCCTTTACATCTTCACTTGCTGAAAATTCACAAAATAATTCCTCAATGGGCAGCGGCCAAGCCGCGGCTCAGAAATAGGAGAGACATCCATGGTAGCCCTCCCCGGAGACGACATTCCCGCAACATCATCCTATGACGATGATGGCAAGCCCGGCTTTTGGGCGCGTTGGTTTTATTCCACCAACCATAAAGACATTGGAACACTCTATCTGATTTTTGGTATTATTTCCGGTCTCATCGGGGGCTTCTTGTCCTTTATGATGCGTATGGAACTCGCCCAACCTGGCATTGATGTCTTTGCAAGCGAGCACCAATATCTCGTTTATGTGTCCATGCATGGCCTCATCATGATTTTCTTTATGGTCATGCCGGCTTTGATTGGGGGCTTTGGGAACTGGTTTGTCCCGATTATGATTGGGGCGCCCGATATGGCTTTCCCGCGTATGAATAATCTCTCGTTCTGGCTTTTGCCAACGGCACTAATCTGTCTTCTCATAAGTTTTGTGGTCCCCGGAAATGCGAGTGGTAACGGCTTTGGAGGGAGCTGGGTCATGTATCCACCGCTCTCGACGACGGGGCATCCAGGTCCCGCATTTGACTTTATTATTATCGGTCTTCTCGCAGCGGGTTTCTCGTCCATTTTTGGCGCGATTAACTTCATCACGACAATTTTGAACATGCGCGCACCCGGCATGACGATTCATAAAATGCCTTTGTTTGCATGGTCTGTCCTCGTCACAGCCTTCTTGCTACTCCTCGCCTTACCTGTTCTCGCGGCGTCACTCTTTATGCTCTTCACCGACCGGATTGCCGGCGGTACAGGGTTCTTTGATCCTGCTCGAGGCGGTGATCCACAAATGTTCCAGCATCTCTTCTGGTTCTTTGGTCACCCCGAAGTTTACATTATGATCCTGCCGGCCTTTGGTATCGTGTCTCATATTGTGTCGACATTCTCCAAAAAGCCTATCTTCGGGTATCTTGGGATGGCTTACGCGATGGTCGCGATTGGCGTCGTCGGCTTCGTGGTATGGGCGCATCATATGTACACAGTAGGTATGGATGTGAATTTGAAGGCTTACTTCCTTGCTGCGACCCTAGTGATTGCGGTCCCTACGGGCGTGAAAATCTTCTCTTGGCTTGCGACGATGTGGGGCGGCTCAATCCGCTATACAATCCCGATGCAGTGGGCGCTGGCCTTTATCTTCCTCTTTGTTGTGGGCGGCGTAACAGGCGTGATGCTCGCGAACGCAGGTGTCGATGCCTATCTTCACGATACATATTATGTCGTGGCCCATTTCCATTATGTTCTGTCGATGGGCGCCGTCTTTGGTATATTCGCGGGCTTTTATTACTGGTTCGGTAAAATGTTCGGCGTGCACTATAATAAGTGGCTCGCGGGCGCGCATTTCTGGCTCTTCTTTATTGGCGTGAATGTGATCTTCTTCCCGCAACATTTCCTTGGCCTAAATGGTATGCCGCGTCGCTATATTGACTATCCAGAGGAATTCGCGATTTGGAATAAAGTGTCGTCTATGGGGGCGTGGATTACCCTGGCCGGCGTAGGTTTCTTCTTTGCGATGTTATTCTGGTCGCTGATTATTGAGCGCAAAAAGGTCGGTGCGAATTACTGGGGCGAAGGCGCGACGACGCTGGAGTGGACATTGTCTTCTCCACCGCCTTTCCATCAATTCAATACGCTTCCGCGCATTGAAGACGCGGCGGATGACCATCACTAGGGTCTGACGGAATTTGAATTTAAAAAAAGCCGCCCTGTCTTTGGGGTGGCTTTTTTGTATTCTTCTATAAAATGACTGTTTAGTTTTTAGACAAGTCTCTAAGCAACCTCGTGGGCTTCATAGACTTATATGTACCCTTGTAGAATTTTTCGAATGAATCAGGATATTTTATCAGAATAGCATTCCGATCATATTCAGACATTCTAAATATTGGTACCGCCGCGCCTAATAAGATTTTTTGGCTCTGGTGACCTGCTCGCAATTCGCCGTCTGGCGGAAACTCTATTCCAAAACGTTTGCCAAAGTCTCGCGACGATCGCTCTATTTTCAATGGATATTGCGCTTCTAAGGCTGAAATTATGGCGAGCTTAACTTTGGCGCTATCGCGTTCCTCCATGACAAGGCCAATTGCGTTCAGAACACTAGCC
The DNA here is from genome assembly GCA_964552135.1 of uncultured Algimonas sp. Lineage (GTDB taxonomy): Bacteria > Pseudomonadota > Alphaproteobacteria > Caulobacterales > Maricaulaceae > Litorimonas. The sequence continues at coordinate 4,591 of CAZKHC010000030.1, forward strand.
CGTGTGACTTCGTCGGTGGAACGAAGGTAATCCATGGCCAATAGAGTTGTCAGAACCTCTCGAGATTTCGTCGGTTCAAGGATCACATACTCATTTCCGTATGGCTTATCACGATTGTTTAAGAGGTAGAGTGCTGTTTGCTTTAAAGTGTCATTTTCTGATTTCAGAGCGCGGATAATATTGGCGTCGCTGACCTTGCCAATATTGCTCTCAATAGGCTTATATCTGGGATTTTCTTCCAGGTTCACACCTGCCATTTCAAGAATTTTGGTCATGTCTTTATCAATGGGAACTGGAGGTTGGCCTTTGACCGAAATTTGAGCATCGAAGCTCTTAGGGGATATTAAGCTTATGTGGTAATCGGCGGCGGGTGCGTCTACCGGGGTTCCTAACAAACACTCGCCGTTTACGAAATCGGCGCTATTTATTTCAGACAAAAACAGATCAAGACTTGCTTCCCTATCAAAAAACTCTGCGCTTAACTTATAGCCGACAATGTCCTGGTAAAGTGTCCGTTGGTCGTCAAAAGATGTACAGGTTTCAAAATCATTCGCGTAGGTAATCCGGTAGGCAGGTCTTGTTACTTTCTTATATTTTCTTGGCCTAATGTAGAGTTCGCTAATCTTATTGGCTTTAAGGGCCTGAAATAGCAGAGCCGATGGCCGAGAATGTGGTATCGCCTCATCTAAGAAAATTGAAGGTGCCGTTTGAGCGTTTGCGGACAGTGTTACGACAGATAATAACGTTGAGACTAAAAGGGTTGATTTTATTTTCATGGGGCAATCCACTTTCCGTAAATCTTACTCCAATTCTCTATCCGACACCGTTTATGAATAAAAGCTTAGCCTTAAGACTGCGGCAAATGTTCATGGCCTCTTGTGAGTCTCTCCATTTTCATAGATAGGCACCTCCGATGAGCGCCCAATCGGACATAAAACCTAGTAGCCTAACTGAAGAACCCGTCGCACTTGTGGGTGCTGGTTTGTCCTTGGCGGGGCCGCGCGATTTTTTCCAGCTTATGAAACCGCGGGTGATGAGCCTCGTCATTTTCACGGCAATTATCGGTCTACTCGTGGCGCCGGGTAGCCTGCCGCTCTATAATAGCGTGATGGCCATACTTTGCATTGCTGTCGGTGCAGGGGCGTCTGGCGCGCTGAATATGTGGTATGATGCAGATATTGATGCGCAAATGACGCGCACCAAAAAACGCCCGCTACCGCGAGGGATTATATCGCCGGGGACCGCGCTGACATTTGGATTTTTGCTTTCAGTTGTCTCTGTTTGGATGCTCGGGCTTGCAACGAATTATGTCGCGGCAGGTTTATTGGCATTTACAATTTTCTTTTATGTCGTGATTTACACGATGTGGCTCAAGCGCCGCACTCCGCAGAATATCGTTATAGGCGGCGCGCCGGGCGCATTGCCGCCCATGATTGGATATGCGGCCGTGACCGGAAGTGTGACACTCGATAGCACAATCTTATTTTTGATTATTTTCATCTGGACGCCGCCGCATTTCTGGGCGCTCGCGCTTTATAAGCTCAGTGATTATGGCCGTGTCGGAATTCCGATGATGCCGAATGTGGCGGGACCAAAGTCCACGCGGAACCAGATTTTCGGTTACTCGATTGCGCTGGCCGCTGTTGCAGCGGCTCCCGTTTTCACAGGTCTAAGTGGTTCGATTTATGCATTTGGCGCGTTTTTACTCAATGCAGGATTTATAGCGTTAGCCTTTAAGGTCTGGCGGTCGCGCGCAGGGGAGCGAGACGAGGTTCAACCCGAGAGCCTTTATGAGGTTCAAAAAGGAGACCGAGATGCTCGCAATCTCTTTGCCTTTTCGATTCTTTATCTCTTTGCTATGTTCGCGCTCATTGGCGTAGATTATTTTATAAAGGGAGCTATATGATGCCAGAATATCGCGATAGGCCAATGAATTTTTCCGAACCTACGACCCAAGAAGTCAAGGCGCGAACCAAACGCAATATCGCCTTGGCTTTAGGATTATTATTATTTGTTGTCCTGGTATTTGTAACAATGATTTCTAGAGGACAGCTCCCGAATGCCGTCTAATAATAAAACGCTCTTAATTCTGTCTGGTGTCGGCCTTGCGATGCTTGGCCTCGGCTTTGCGTCCGACCCGCTTTATGACACGTTTTGCAAAGTTACGGGCTATGGCGGGACCCCAAAGATTGCCGAGGATAATTTTTCGGAAGTGATTGATCGGACGGTCACTGTTGAATTTGACTCCAATGTGTCTGGGGATTTGCCGTGGGAGTTTCGCGCAGATCAGCGCCGCATGGATGTGAAGCTCGGTCAATCCGGACTGGCATATTACACAATTGAAAATGTTTCGAATGAAGCCGTAACAGGGGTGGCAAATTTTAATGTGATGCCCATTAAGGCCGCGCCCTTTTTCATCAAAACGGATTGTTTTTGTTTTGAAGAACAAACGATACAGCCTGGGGAAAAAATGACCTTGCCCGTAATTTTCTTCGTGGATCCGCAATTGGATGAGGATAAACGCCTCGATGAAGTGAAGTCGATGACGCTCAGCTATACGTTTTTCCCAACGGAAGAGGGCACAATGCCCGCAAAAAGCAGCTCGAAATCTACTGCGACTGCGACGAACTAATCCAACTTGCCTTATTGCGGCGAAGGAAGCCTGCGGCTATAGACGGCCCGAATTAACGCAGCGCGACTCCCGCGCGAATCTAAAGATAAGAGTTCTCTCATGGCCGGACACGCCGTCGAACACGACTATCACCTTATTCCGCCGTCTCCTTGGCCCTTTCTCGCAGGATTAGCTTGCCTGATTTGGGGCTTTGGCATGGTGGTTTTCTTTGCGGGTCTCGTTCCGCATACGGATAGTCCTGATAATGCTATGATGGAGTTTTTCTTAGCGAAGGGACTGGATAGTTTTCAGGATGGATTCGTGTCTTTCCCGGACGGAATTGCGCGTCATGGGGGCTGGTTTTTCCTTGTAGTTGGTTCATTTTTTGCTGCCTATGTGATGATTGCGTGGTGGAAAGACGTCGCGGCGGAAAGTAAAGCTGGCGATCATACGCCCGTTGTTGATATTGGCCTGCGTTACGGCATGATTATGTTCATCATGCAGGAAGCTATGTTCTTTGTTGGCTGGTTCTGGATGTTCTTTGAACTCGGCCTTTTCCATAAGATGCGTGCAAAATGGAACACGGATGTCTTGCCGAATGCGGCGGAATACGCGGATACAATGGCGCCTGCCACTCATGGGATTGATCCGTGGAACTTGCCGCTGATGAATACTTTGGTTCTCTTGCTATCAGGCACGACTGTCACATGGGCGCATCATGCGCTTATTCATAATGACCGTAAGGGTGCCAAATGGGGTCTCGGCCTGACAGTTCTTCTCGGTATCTTCTTTACCTTCCTGCAAGGTGTAGAATACCTTGAAGCTTATCTTCATCGCGCGAATGGCGAACCTTGGCTCGCAGCAAATGCCTATGGCTCAGCCTTCTTTATGGCGACAGGGTTCCATGGTTTGCATGTTCTTATCGGGACAATTTTCTTGGCTGTGATGTATCTGCGCCTCATGAAAGGCGGACTACGCCCAGAGAAACATTTCGGTCTCGAAGCAGCGGCTTGGTATTGGCATTTCGTTGATGTGGTTTGGCTCTTCTTATTTGCCTTCGTCTATATCATATTCATGCTCTAACAAAGGCGGCCCTTGATAATGGCCACACCCGGAAGAGGTCGGCGGCGATTGCCGCCGGTCCAAACGGGCCTCTCTGGTCGTTGCCCGGAATGCGGCGAAGGCCGCCTTTTCAAATCCATGTTAGGCTTCGTCGAGAGCTGCATTGTCTGCGCGGCTGATTTTACGGATGAGGACGCGGGCGATGGTCCAGCGGTGTTTGTGATTTTTATCGTTGGAATTTTTATCGTCCCGATGGCGCTCGCCTTTCATTTGCTCTTGGACCCGCCTATGGCCGTGACGTTTATATTATGGAGCGCTATCATTATCGCGGTTAGTCTGTGTCTCTTGCGGCTCCTACGTGGTGCGATGTTTAACATCGCGTGGCAGCGCAATGCTCGTGAAGTGCGGCGGCAGGATTTTAAACAATGAAAATTCACTTCCGCCCCATGCCCGTCTTGACCGTCATCGTTGTGGTCATGATGGCCATTCTGATTTCGCTAGGCGTCTGGCAATATCAACGTTTGCAGTGGAAGACGGCATTGCTCGAGGAAGTTGAAGCCTCTGTCACAGCGCCGCCTCTCACGTCATTGCTTGATTTGGAGCGCGCCATTACAGTCGGCGAGCCCGTCGATTTTCGGAGAATAACCTTCCAAGCTCCGCAAGTGACAGGGGCTCCGATTTACGCTGTCTATAAAACGAAAACGGGCGGGATATATTGGGATCTCTTCACGGAATACGGATATATATTCGCTCGGTTTGATACTGTTGAGAATGAGAATAAACCTGGAAAAATTTCGGTGTGTTGTACAACGGATGTTTCGCCATGGCACATCGGCTATGTGCGCGCAGATCATCCAATGGGGTTTGTTGAAGCCAAATTGAAATCAAAGCCAAATGCTGAGTCCAATCGCTGGTTTAAATTCAACCAAACGGGCGATTGGGGGCATCAGAATATCATCAAAACGCATTATATCGATATTGTAGACTCAACAGAATATGGTCCTGAATCAATGTCTGCGCCCGAAGACCTGCCCATCCGCCGACCGTCCATCCGCAATAACCACCGTGATTATATGCTAACGTGGTTTTCCTTCGCGGGCCTGCTGCTGATCTTTTACGCCCTTATCCATCGGCGCGCTGGACGATTAAGGTGGTAAAGCCCCGAGGGCCTCATACGATATTGACGGCGAATGCACCTGGCGGAGCCATTCGACTTGCCCATCCGCGATTGACAGATTTTGAGGCTTGGGCGGCGCTTCGCCGCGCCAATGTAGAATATCTTCGCCCTTGGGAGCCGGAGGTGTCCACGGCTGGCTTAAACAAATCGGCTTACCGCGCGCGGCTATCACGGCTTAAAAAACTTGTTCAGCAAGATATGGCCTATCCCTTTTATGTGTTCTTTGACGGCATACTCATCGGGGCGTGTAATATCACACATGTTGAGCGCGGCTCCGCGCAATCTGCACGGCTGGGCTATTGGGTGGGGGAAGATTTCACGGCGCGCGGTTTTGCGACGGCGTCTGTGAAGGCAGCTACGGAGTTTTGCTTTGATGGCTTGGGATTGCACCGCGTTGAGGCGGCCGTGCAATGCGATAATGCGGCGTCCATCAAGGTCCTGCAAGCCAGCGGCTATACCCATGAGGGCACCGCCCGAGGTTTATTGAAAATAAACGGCGCTTGGCGAGACCATGATATTTATGCCCGGCTTATTGGGGATTGAGAATATTAGGCTTGTCCGCCGTCTTGGCTCAAACAACTCGGGTCGATTCCCATTTCAGTTAAGGCGGTCGCCCATTTTCCGTCTAGGTCTTCAGAAAAGACGAGGTCCTCATCCGCATCGGTGACGAGCCAGCTGTTTTGCGCGATTTCCTGCTCTAATTGCCCAGGTCCCCAACCCGCATAGCCGACGGCGAGCATTGCTTGTTTGGGGTGATCTTCTGAGACCAGCGATTCTAAAACATCTTTTGTAGAGGTCAGGGAGAGCGTGTCAGAGATAATGAGCGAACTCTCCGGTTTAAAGTAATCAGAACTATGGAGAACAAATCCGCGATCAATATCGACCGGACCACCGTTTAGAACGGGAGTGTCGGCGACTTGGACCGTTCCAGAAATTCCGACTTTATCCAATAAATCGGAAATAAAGAGACCGGGTTTGCCTTTATTGACGATGATACCCATCGCGCCCGACTTGTCGTGACTGACCATGTAAATAACAGCAAAGCGGAAACGAGAATCGCGCATAGATGGCGTCGCAAGCAAAAACGAGTTTCGAAGGCTCGCGGGTTTGGAGTCATTGGGTTCCATAGGGCTTTTAATGGACGAATGTTGGGACGGTTCAAGTCACCTCACTTCACAAAGACGAAAGGACCGCTAAAATTGAAAATCGACACAGCTCGTCTTGCGCGGGCTTCATTCTCTGCCTATATTTATCGAAAGACGATAAATCAAAATTGGGAGATAATCGGTTATGTCAATTCAAGAAGGGGATAAAATCCCGGCTGCGACCTTTATGAAAATGGGTCCAGATGGCCCGCAACCTGTGAGTACGGATGATGTATTTGGCGGAAAACGCGTTGCATTATTTGCTGTGCCAGGTGCTTTTACGCCCACGTGCTCGGCGAAACATCTGCCGGGATTTGTTGAGAAAGCGGCCCTCTTAAAAGCGCGCGGCATCGACGACATTGCCTGCATCTCGGTCAATGATGTGTTCGTCATGGGTGCATGGGGCAAATCCTCTGGCAGCGCTGATGTGGATATGCTCGCCGATGGAAATGGTGAGTTTGCCAAATCTATTGGCTTGGAACTCGATGCATCGGGTTTCGGAATGGGATCGCGCTCCCAGCGCTACGCCATGGTCGTCGATGACGGCACAGTAGAGCGTTTATTCGTAGAAGCGCCGGGCGAATTTAAAGTCAGCTCAGCGGAGCATATGCTCTCAGAAATATAATTCAGAAGACGTCGCGGAAGGCGTAAAATAATTTTTGTCGAAAGGGGACAACACATGGAGCCAGCATCAATTTTAACAATCGCATTAGTCGCGGTTGCACTCATATTAATTTTCAAAACAATCCGGATTGTTCCGCAAGGCGCGGAATGGACATTGGAAAATTTTGGACGATATTCCAAAACCCTTAGACCGGGTTTGCACTTCGTTATTCCAATCTATCAAAGCATTTCCAACAAGGTGGATATGCGTGAGCGGGTTATCGATATCCCGTCGCAAGAAGTGATTACGAAGGATAATGTGATGGTCACGGCGGACGCTGTTGTCTTTATCCAAGTCTTGGAAGCGCAAACAGCGACCTATGAAGTCGCGAGTCTTCAGAACGCGATTCAAAATCTCTGCCTGACAAATGTTCGGACAGTTGTTGGGTCTATGGACCTTGACGAAGTTTTGTCGAAACGCGACCAAATCAATGCCCAGCTTCTATCGGTCATTGATCACGCCACAGATAAATGGGGCACGAAAGTTACGCGGATTGAGATTAAGGATCTTTCGCCGCCGCATGACATTACTCAGGCCATGAATAAGCAGATGAAAGCCGAGCGCGAAAAACGCTCTGATATCCTCATCGCGGAAGGTCATAAGCAGTCGCAAATTTTGAAAGCCGAAGGCGAAAAAGAAGCAGCTATTCGCGAAGCGGAAGGCCGGAAAGAAGCCGCTTATTTGGATGCAGAAGCGCGTGAGCGCGAAGCGCAGGCCGAAGCCAAAGCGACAGAAATGGTCTCAACAGCCATTGCGCGCGGTGATGTAAATGCGGTCAATTACTTTGTTGCTCAGGAATATGTGAAAGCCTTTGGAGAGCTCGCCAATTCACCGAACCAGAAAACGATCATTGTACCCGCGGAACTCTCATCCCTGGCAGCTACTGTTGGAGGAATCAGCGGGCTCTTAGAAGCTGGCAAAGAGAAAAATAAGAAGGGTTAGATATGGCAACAGAACCAAACTTCATTGTCTCTCTTCTGGAAGGTGTGAGAGCCACGCATTGGGGGTTACTGGGTCTTTCCTTGGTCGGTTTAGAGCTGATTACGGGGACCACCTATATACTCTGGCCGGCGGCGGCGGCCCTTATTCTTGCGGTCTTGGTCTTTTTCTTACCTCTAGGTTGGGAGTTGCAATTCGTTATCTTTTTTATCTTGTCGATCGTGTTGCTCGTGGCTGGGCATCGTTATTTACGGCCCATGCTGAAATCAGGTGAACCGTCTGAGGTAAACGATCCGGGACAAACTATGTTGGGTCGCCGCGTGACGGCTTTTACTGACTTTGAGAATGGTCATGGCCGTGTCACCGTTGGTGATACGCAATGGAAAGCCAGCACAGATGCGAAAGATCCTAAAACAGGTGATGCCTTGATTATTACCTCCGTTGCGGGGACAACTTTGATTGTTGAGCCCGCGGTGAAGTCATAAAATGAGCTTAACCGTTAAAAGTTTTGGCTCCCGCCAATCCTATGAACTTATCCGAGACGAGGTCGTCATTGGCGGCCTCGCTTATGCCTCGGACCAGCGCAGCCCGATGGGGCATGTCGCCTTTGCATCCGGAACCGCACATATTCACGGAATTGACGCGCAGGTGACAGCCAGCACGGAAAGGCCTGTGAATGGGAAATTAGACTATAAAATCATGAAATCTGGTGAGGAAATTGGCGAGCTGGAATTTGACCGAAAAGGGAAGATACGGCTTCGTCTAAACCGAATCGATAGAGGGGCGGATAAATTTGAAATTAAACCGCGCGGCCTAACGAGTTTTTGGTTTTTGGTCGAACAGGATGATAACCCCGTCCTAGAATTAAAACCGACCGAGAAATTTCGGCGAAATGCCCATCATTTCCGTGTCAATCCTCGCTCACGCCGCCTGCCAGAGCGGGTTCTGGACGAGCTGAGCATCTATATTGTGTTCGCAGCCAATATTTATAATGCAAAAATGCGGGGCATTACGACTGGGCGCTGGCCGGGATAGCTATTTTTCTTTCTTCCTTGGAATGCCTCTGTTAGCCAGTTCGTCCGCGCGTTCATTTCCAATGTCGCCGGCGTGGCCTTTCACCCATTCCCAGCGAATGTCGCGGGCTTGGTTGAGAGTATCCAGTCTTTGCCAGAGGTCTTTATTGATGACAGGTTTTTTGTCGGATTTTTTCCAGCCGCGCTTTTTCCAGCCATGTATCCATTCAGTGATGCCTTTGAGAAGATAGGTGGAATCGGTGAAAAGAACGACGGGACCGGAATATTTGGGTTTGATAGCCTCGAGAGCCTTGATGGCGGCCATCATTTCCATGCGGTTATTCGTTGTTTCGGCTTCTCCGCCAAAAAGCTCTTTTTTACGGTTGCCGTGATACATGATCACGCCCCAACCTCCGGGGCCCGGATTGCCTGAACAAGCGCCGTCTGTGTAAATCACAAGTGCGCCCTCCAGAGAACCCGGTTCGAGTTCTGTCTTCTTTCTCGGCATTAGGTGTCGAGTAAGAGCCGCGGCAGGCGGAAAATGACCTTTTCCTTTGTAACTTCGATTTCCTGGCAGATGATTTCATATCGAGATTTCAAGGCCGCAATGACTCCGTCCGTTAAATATTCTGGCGCAGACGCTCCGGCGGATAAGCCAATCGTTTTGGCTGCATCGACGACGTCCCAATCAATTGAATCGGCTGAGGAAATCAACGCTGCCTCATTTGCACCGGCTTTCGCGCCGACTTCGACCAGCCTTTTTGAATTGGATGAACTTGTAGACCCGATAACGAGCAAAAGGTCGCAGCGTTCGGAAATGGCTTTGACGGCCATTTGGCGATTCGTTGTCGCGTAACAAATGTCTTCTTTATAGGGCAGTGCGATATCTGGAAATCTGTCTTGGAGAATTGATATCATCTCAGTTGTGTCATCAACCGATAAAGTTGTTTGCGTGACGAGTGCGAGTTTTTGTCCGTCTTTAGGTTGGAAACTAAGCGCATCTTTATTGGTTTCGATAAGGGTCATTTGTCCTTCCGGGAGTTGGCCCATCGTGCCAATGACTTCGGGGTGACCAGCATGACCGATAAGTAAAATATGTAGCCCTTCTTTGGCATGACGCTCGGCTTCGACATGGACTTTCGAGACCAGCGGGCAGGTTGCGTCAAGAAAAGTCATTTCGCGCGCTTGCGCGGCTTTTGGGACGGCTTTTGGGACGCCATGGGCGGAAAAGACGACAGGTCTGTCGTCAGGGCAATCTGATAATTCTTCGACAAAGATTGCCCCAAGCTTGCTGAGGCGCTCCACAACATGACGATTATGGACAATTTCATGCCGAACATAGATTGGCGCGCCAAATTTTTCGATGGACCGCTCGACAATTTGGATGGCGCGGTCAACGCCTGCACAAAAGCCGCGCGGCGCGGCCAAAAGTATGGTTTTCTGTTTTCGCGTGATTTCCGCGCCAGAATCGGGCGCTAAAGTGACAGACATGAGGACTCCTTCATAATCCGCGCATTGCAGCGAAGAACGGATTTGATTACAGCGCTTCTATAGCATTAGGTCGCGCCCCGCGATAGAGCGGGTAACGTGTGAAAATTTGGCCAGATTGGGATTATTCCATGTCGATGAAAACTACACTTATTGGAGCGGCCGCCGTTTCCTTGCTTGCCCTGGCTGGATGCAAATCTACTCAGGACCTTCTGGCCATTGGCGAAGCGGCAGAAGCCAACCCTGGACCTTGTCCGCGTGCGTTCGCAATTTATGATGCGTCGAGACTCGTTGAAATTCGCGGAGACGGTTCCGAACGCTTCGAAAATGTTGGCTTTACTGGCGAAATCACCAAAGTGCGCTCACTCTGTCGCTATTTCGCAGATCGTCCGATTGTCGGGGATTTGACAGTTGATTTCGCGCTGGGCCGAGGGCCAGCCGCAGTCGAGGAAACGAAGACGTATAATTACTTTGTAGCTGTCACGCGTAAAAATATCGAAATTATCGAAAAAGCTGTCTTCCCAGTGACCGTGACATTCCCAGCAGGCGAAGATCGAGTCTTTGTGACTGAGGACATTGCGCGCATAGAAATCCCGCGCGCAAATGACACGACCTCAGGCGAGAACTTTGAGATAGTTGTTGGATTTGTTGTCACGCCAGAGCAGCGCGCTTTTAATGCCGACGGGAAACGTTTCCGCGTCTCCGCCGGACAGCGGTAGTCTTTCATGTCCAGTATTTTGTCCAGCTTGGACAGCGTGGCGCGCGCCGCCTTTGAGCAGCTTGGTTTCCCCCGGCAGATTGCAGGTGTTCGCGAATCAGATCGGGATGACGCTCCCTACCAATGTAACGGGGCGATGGCGGCAGCCGGTATCGCGAAAAAGCGAGGCGAGAAAGTCAACCCGCGCGAGATTGCGGCCCAAGCCGTTGCGCTTATGGAAGGCCATCCGGCCATGGGCAAATTAGAGATAGCCGGTCCAGGCTTTATCAATATTACTCCCACAAATGATCTTATTACGCAGCGCGCAAAGATTTTGCTGTCTGATCCCATCGATGGGCTGCGAGCAGAGACATCAAAGACCATTGTCATTGATTATGGCGGCGCGAATGTCGCCAAGCCAATGCATGTGGGCCATTTGCGGTCTGCTGTAATCGGCGAAGCCATTAAACGTATTTTACGCGCCCAGGGCCACACCGTCATTGGGGATGTCCATATGGGCGATTGGGGTTTGCAAATGGGACATCTCATTTCTGAGCTTGC
>CAZKHC010000030.1:16047-17623 GCA_964552135.1 uncultured Algimonas sp.
GATCTCTGGAAAGGCGAAGCCTGTGTCGACCCGCTCATTCCGGGGATGATTGATGAATTGAAGGTCGCGAATATCGCAGAAGAAGATGACGGCGCTCTAATTATTCGGGTTGCTGAGGGCGAGAAAGATAAAACGCCGCCGGTCATGCTCCTCGCGAGTTCGGGCGCAGTGCTTTATCACACGACAGATTTGGCCACGCTGATTGACCGAAAAGCCGAAATTAATCCTGACCTGATTGTCTATGTGGTGGATCAGCGCCAGGCTTTGCATTTCGAGCAAGTGTTTCGGGGTGCTGTTAAGGCGGGCTGGTATAAGCGCGAGCAAATGTATCACGCGGGCTTTGGCACAATGAATGGTAAGGACGGCAAGCCATTTAAAACCCGCGAGGGCGGCGTGCTCCGCCTTGAAGACCTCATGGAAATTATGAATGACGCGGCGCATGAACGTTTAGAAGATTCTGGCATTGGCGCGGATTTTGAGCCGGCGGAGCGCAAAGAGATTGCCCGTAAGATAGGTTTAGCGGCATTAAAATTTGCGGATTTGCAAAATCAACGAATGACGAATTATATCTTTGATCCTGAACGCTTTACAGCTTTTGAAGGTAAAACTGGACCTTATCTTCTCTATGCTGTGGTCCGGATTAAATCGATCTTGCGTAAAGCGGCAGGCATGAATGTTGAAGCAAGCGAGATTTCGGTTGAGGCCGAAACAGAGAAAGAGCTTGTTCTGTCATTAGATGCTTATGCCCGCGCGATAGAACTCGCAGCAGAGAAATATGCCCCGCATATATTATGTGAACATATTTACCGGGTGGCGCAGAGTTTTTCGCGCTTTTATGCAGAATGTCCTATCCTGGCCGATGATGTGCCGACGGCTGTGAAATCGTCGCGGCTTTCGCTTGCGAAAGCGACCCTTGGGCAATTGGAACATGGGTTGGAGCTTCTCGCGATTGAAGCTCCAGACAGAATGTAGTTATGTTTGGCGCGCTTTTTTGAGCACGCCAAAAATTCTTAACCCGGACGATTTTGCCTTAATTGTTGCTGTTGCATCGCTTGCTGAACCATTTGTTGTTGCTGGCGAACTTGCGGTTGTTGCGGGGCCGGCTGTGCCCCCGCTGGACGTTGAGCGGGCGCTGCTTGTTTCGGTGCGGCGGATTTTGGCCCCTTATTTCCATCCATTAAACGAAGGGCAGATGGCGTCTCGCGTCCATTTAATGTGCGTAGACCAGACGTCGCCTCAAGACATTCAGCGTACATGTCCAAAATTTGTTGCATATTTTGTTCACCCCAAACCCCTACGCCTTTCAGCTTAGAGACGAGGTCAAATGCGATTTCTTCTTTGGTCTTGCCGGACATGGTTTCACCCTATGATTAAATTATGTGCTGAAACCAAGTAACACACAGGTCTTAAGGCTTTGGGTGCATTGCAGAGATTGACTCTTGAGCGGACTTTAGTCATCAAAATCAATATATCCCTGCCAAATGGGAGAGAGCGACAAACACCTTGAAAATGAGGGGAGGTCGCCACCGAAGGCGCAACCGCCCCGGAAACGCTCAGGTCAACGGACCGTTTGGCA
>CAZKHC010000031.1:0-17164 GCA_964552135.1 uncultured Algimonas sp.
TCTGTTCCCATCGAAATGGGCGACGATCATTCATCTAGGACGCGCCTTACGACACACCTCATGCAACCAACCCGGACAGCGATGGCGCGACGCATAATACTGTCCCTATTTGGTTTTGCTCCGGATGGGGTTTACCCTGCAGCCTCTGTTGCCAGACGCCCGGTGCGCTCTTACCGCACCCTTTCAGCTTTTCTCTTATGTATTGAAAAACAAAACATAAGAGTAGTTTCCTTTCTGTGGCACTATCCCTCAATTTACATTGGCCGGGCGTTACCCGGCATCCTGTACGCGCTGGAGCCCGGACTTTCCTCGAACCATGCATATATTAGATATATATGCATCGCTCGCGACCGCCTAGCTCCCTGACAAGCCGATAAGTGTTTGCCGTAGAGGGGAAAGTCAAGCTAGGCATATCATATGAAACACTCTGCTTTGCTATCGCTTGCCATTCTACTCACAGCTTGCGCTGCGGAAAATTCGGACTCCTTGGGCGTTAAAATTTACCCCGCCCAGGCTGTCCTCACAGTAGATGCGGTGAACTCGATTTCTGAGGCTATCGCTATTAAAGACGACAAAATTATTGGCGTTGATAGCCTCGCGAATTTGGAGCAACAATTTCCAAAAGCGACTGTCGACAACCAATATGCGCGATCTGTTGTTCTTCCAGGATTAATTGACCCACATGTCCATATGACCTTGGGCGCAATGATGTATGGGCTAGATTGGGTTCCGCCTTGGGATATGCCTCACCCCAATGGAATAATCTCCGGATTGAGTAATAAAAGTGAATTACTACAATCTATTGAAAGATTTTCCTCACAAAAAAATGACGATAGTCCACTCATTTTATATGGCTATCACAACCTCGTTCAGGGCGACATCACCAAAACAGATTTAGACGCAATTTCTGATCAACACCCCATTATAATCTGGCATTATTCTGGTCATGATTTTTATATGAATTCGAAGGCCTTAGAGCTCTTTAAAATTACGCCAGAGCTCCACAAAACATATGAAGGTATCGCACTAGACGAAGCTGGAAACTTGACAGGTAGAGTTTTCGAAGATGCTGTTGCTCCCCTACTCCCAAGGCTAGCACCCTATCTATTGAATCCCAATCACATTGAAAAAGGGTTCAATGGATTCGAGACGTTATTAAAGCGCGGCGGCGTAACAGCTGTTGCGGAATTGGGTTACGGCATTTTCGGTCGACAATTCGAAGATCAAGTTATCAGCGCGCATTACGACGAAACTGATGCATATGCGCTTTATCTCGTTCCGGAACATCGCGCCTTCAACGGAGAGTTCGGCGAAGAAAGCGCCGAAAAAATTGTAGAGTTCGCCGCAAATAATCCTCGCATTTTACCGCAGGTCAAACTCTTCACAGACGCCGCATTTTATTCGCAAACCATGAAAATGGCCCCACCAGGATATTTATCCGGGCAATCCAAGGGTACAGACGGTCTTTGGGTAACGCAGCCAAATGATTTGCCTGGCTTGATGAAGCAATACTGGGACGCAGGATTGGATATTCACATCCATTCAAATGGAGATGCTGCGCAAGACTCCACTTTGGCTGCATTTTCTCAGCAATCAGATGGAAAGGCGGGTCAAAGGCTCATCATCGAACATGCCGGCCTCATTACCCCGTCTCAAATGGAAAAAGCCTCGAATCTAGGAATAGGGATATCTGCAGCATCGCATTATGTGAACTTTATGGGGCAAGATTATCGACCAGTTATTGCCGATAAAGTGGATTACATTACTCCGCTCGCCTCAGCTTTTGAGGCTGGCCTGAGTGTCACCCTTCATTCTGACGCGCCTTTGGCCCCCCCAATGCCCCTTCTCGCTGCCGGACGACATATGACACGGGCAACGCGAGAGGGCGGCATCAGCACATCGAGCGAAAAACTGACAGCAGAACAAGCCCTTCGCGCTATCACCATCGAAGCAGCTTGGTCACTGGGTTTAGAGGATGAAATCGGATCGATTGAAGTCGGAAAACGCGCAAATTTCACAATTGTCGGCGTGAATCCAATGATCCTGCCAGGCGAAAGCTGGGGCGCCATTCCAATCAAGGGCGTTATGCTGGACGGCATCTCTCATGATTTAGGCGAATAAACCGAGCATCATGAACACAGACGCACTAGACACTTTCCAACTCGACCTTGGGTCGGCGTCGGAAATTGGAATGGCGATAGTTCTGGCAATCATGATGTTTGCCGTGGCATTAGGCTTGCGTCCGGCCAATTTCGCCTTTTTCAAAACCCAACCCAAACTCTATTTTACTGGCGTCATCGCGCAAATTATTGGCTTGCCACTATTGACGCTAGCTCTTTGTTTCGTCGTAAATCCGCATCCGAGCGTGGCGCTCGGCATGATCCTAATCGCCTGTTGCCCCGGCGGAAACACGTCTAATTTGATTGCCCTTTTCGCCCGCGCGAATACCGCGTTATCCGTCAGCCTAACTGCAACGTCTTCTGTTATGGCTGCCTTCATAACGCCAATCTCTATTTTATTTTGGAGCGGGCTTTATCCACCGACCCGAGCGCTCTTGACCGAGATTAATATTAATGTGGTCAGCTTTCTGGCTCAGACTTTGATCATATTAGCGCTTCCCCTTCTGATTGGAATGCTTGTCAGGTTTTTCACTCCAAAAATCGCAGATAGGATACAAACGCCGTTGGCCGTCATTTCTGGGCTCGGACTCTTGGCAATTATTCTCATTGCGAGCGCCCGCTTTTTTCCAATCTTCATAGCGCTCGGATTGGGTCTATTCGTCCTTGTCATAGGACATAATTTGCTTGCATTCGGATTGGGCTATTTATCCGCGCGCCTGATTAAAGCCGACACCGCCAGCCGCAGAGCACTCACTATAGAGGTTGGGATCCAAAACTCAGGTCTAGGAATCGTTATATTGCTGACGCAACTTGGCGGCGTGGGCGGTGCGGGAGCTGTTGCAGGTTTGTGGGGCGTATGGCATTTAATTGCCGGAAGCGGCCTCGCTGGCTATTGGAGATGGAAAGATGCACGACTTACTCATTAAAAATGGCATTGTTTTCAATGGAATGGGAACAGAAGGTAAAGCTCAAGACATCCTCATTCAGGATGGGATAATTTCTCAGATTGGAGAAAACCTTGACCCTGTCGACAACACAATTGATGCGAATGGCCATATTATTACACCGGGTTTTATTGATCTCCACACACATTATGATGGTCAAGTGAGTTGGGATGATACGCTGCAACCCAGCGTCAATCATGGCGTGACAACAGCGGTTATGGGAAATTGCGGCGTGGGTTTCGCACCTTGCCGTGCAGGCGACCGCGACAAACTTATACGCCTCATGGAGGGCGTAGAAGATATACCCGGAACAGCTTTGCATGAAGGTCTCGATTGGCAGTGGGAGAGCTTCCCAGAATATCTCAATGCGCTCGACGCTAAGCCGCGCACAATCGATATTGCGGCAATGGTTCCGCATGACCCGCTTCGCGTTTTCGCTATGGGAGACCGCGCGGTATTTAATCAACCTGCAAGTCAGGACGACATTACGAAAATGGAAACCCTTGTCACCGAAGCCATGGCTGCTGGCGCGATTGGCCTCTCAACCGGACGAAGTGATTTTCACAAATCCAGCGATGGAGATTGGACTCCCGCATCCGAGGCTGGGAAGGACGAACTGGAGGGCCTCGCCCGCGCGGTCGCAGCCTCTGGTCACGGCGTTCTGCAAGCCGTCAATGACTTCGACATGGTCCGCCCCGGCGAAACCTTCGATACGGAATTTGACCTCATGGAAGCCTTCTTCCGCGCAGGTAAAGGCCGTCCCGGCTCGATGAGCCTCATGGAACGAGACTTTGCGCCTGAAGATTGGAAGAACATCATTCGCCGTACGGAAGATTTAAACGCTGACGGCCTCGATATATCGTTTCAAGTCGCCCCTCGCGCCATAGGCGCGATTAACGGCCTAAACTGTACCTTCCATCCGATTATGGCCTTCCCAAGCTACCTCACAATTGCGGATCAGCCCCTAGCTCAGCGCGTGGAAACACTTTCGGACCCTGAATTTAGAGCGCAACTTCTCTCCGAGACCCCCGTTCAACTGTCAGGGGATGATAGCCCCGTTCCGCCGCTGGTTGATATGATGATTGCGACTTTCCCGAAACTTGCCGAGAAAATCTTTCCTATGAACCGCCATGAGGGCTCCGTGGATTATGAACCGTCATCCGAAAACTCCATTGCGAGCCTTGCTCGCCAAGCAAATGTTAGCGTTTGGGAGATGGCCTATGATCTGCTGTTAGAAGATAATGGCCACGCGCTCTTCTATTTCCCCGTCTATAATTATACCCATATGAATTATGACAATGTTCTGACGATGATGCGTCACCCCAAGGCCCTTCCCGGCCTATCGGATGGCGGCGCGCATGTTGGCACGATTTGCGACGCCAGCTTTCCAACCTATCTGCTTGCGCATTGGACGCGGGATCGCTTAGCACGCGGAAAACCCGGCATTACCCTGCCCCGGGCGGTACAAATGCTGACGGCTGATGCAGCAGATTATCTTGGATTATCAGACCGCGGACGCATTGCCGTGGGGCAAAAAGCAGATTTGAACATCATTGACTATGAAGCGCTGAGTCTCGGCGTCCCTGTCATGGTGAAAGACCTTCCCGCAGGCGGGCAGCGGCTGCTCCAGCCTGTGACTGGCTATAAAGCCGTCATTGTTTCGGGCGAAACGGTTGTCATGGACGATAAGGTTACGGATGCTAGACCTGGAAAATTGGTTCGGAGCAAAGCGGCTTAAACCTTCGGGATTTGAGATGAGCTGCTTAACCGCTTCAATACTTCCATAACCTGCATATCAATAATGCCGTCAATTTTGCTGGGCCTATACCTGCGCTGCACCGCGCGAATAATGGCTTGTGTGGGTTCATCCAGACTACCAGTCACGCTAGCGCCATATCCCAAATCCGAGAGGCCCCGTTGGATGATGGAAATACCGCGATCACGGTCACCCGCTTCAAATAAAATACGGTCATCTTCCGGCAAATCCCCGGGCCAGATGCCCACACCTGCCGCAGCTAGGCCCGCCCAGGGGAAATGCTCGCCCGGGTCTTCTTTTCGCTCGGGCGCGATATCAGAATGCCCGACAATATTTCCCCCCTTAATATGATGCCGCGCCACAATATCTTTTGCGAGTTTTATAACCGCGAGAATTTGCGCATCGAGATAAGGCGGTAAGCTACCATCCGCCAGCGGCACATTATGTCCGCCATTGACGATTTCTATCCCGACACTGGCAGAGTTCACATCTGTAATCCCATTCCAACTCCCGCGGCCTGCATGCCAAGCGCGCTTCTCCTCTGGGACGAGGTTTTCAGCGGTGCCGTCTTCATGCACTAACCAATGCGCGCTGACCTCGGCAACCGGATCGCATAAGCGTGCCTTCGCCGCGGCGCCGCCTTCCATCCCAGTGTAATGCAGCACAAGGATTGAGACGGGTAATTTTCGTTCGTTGTAATTTGGACTACTCATCGCGGATATTTTTCATCCATTCGCCGAACATCTTCAATCATCATCTCTTTCAAAACAGCTTCATCAATATCGCTCAAACGTTTGACATATAAGCAAGATTTCCCGATTTTATGCCTTCCCAACCGGCTGAGATGATTTGTAAAATCTTGATAGCCCATCATCAGATAAATCGAAATACTCTGCGCTCGACTCGCGAAGCCAATGCGGGGCATATCTCCTTCACGTCCACTGTCATATTTATAGTGATATTCGCCAAATCCAACGATACCGCTTGAAAGCTTACTGCCCCAAATCCTGGGCGTCTCGCCGACAATATCCAACATCATATCATGTATTCGGCGGCAATCGGCCTGCCGCTGTGGATCCGCAATCTGGTCAAGGTAGTCAGAAACTTTAAGTTCGGTTGGGACGGTCTTATTTGCCACTACTCAGTCTCCTTTGGCTCTGGCGAACCGCGGCGCGCAATGAACCAGACACAGGGCAGAATTAACGCCGCGCCAAATATATATCGCGGATAGAGCACTTCCTCCAAAAGCAAAACACCAAGTACCGTCGCAAAGACGGTGACCATGATGCTCAAGGGCACAACGCGATTAACAGGATAAATCTGGAGCAATCGAAAATATTGACCATGTGCGATAACAGAAACCGCAAGCCCCGCATAAATCGCCGCCATTAGCAGAGGCGCTTTATCCACGCGCCAAATTTCGGCATGATTATCTTCAAATAGCAATGTCGCACAGGTCGATAAAATAAGCATCATAACCGCAGTCCAAGCCACATAGACGCGCCAATCCACATCAGAGATGCGCCGGATCGCGACGGTCCCCACAGCCAAGCTCATATAGGCTCCCAACACATATAATAGGCCGAAATCAAAACTGAGCGCGCCGGGTTCATAGATCATAATCATAACGCCGATTAATGCACCGCCGATAGCGAGGCTCCTCCGCCACCCGATATATTCTTTCAACCAAATAACGGACAATAAAGTCGCCATCGGGATAAGCGCTTGAGAAATAATCGATGCGCCTGATGCAGGTGCCGTTTGCAACCCTGTGTAGAGAAACGCCAAATGTGCTGGCCCGACAAAGAAACAAACAAATAGAAGGCGCAAAAACTGCTTTGGAAGCGGCCTGAAGAGGAAAACTCCCATCATGGTTACCACACACAGGGCGCGTGTCGCCGCCAACATGAATGGCGGAACAGTGCTACCGCCCAAGGCCCAAGATGACATCACGAAATTGCCACCCCAGCAGAGACAGCACAACATCATTATCCAAAAATCAAAAGCCCGCATAGCGCGGGCTTAACAGGGAAAAAACGTAATGGAAGGCCTTAGTCGTCGACCGACCAACCATCCGGCGTTCTATGGGCCTCTACAATAGGGCCTTGCTGGTCTGTGGCTTTAGACTTGGTCGTCTTGGAGGAGCTAGGCCCGCCCATTTGCGCTTCCATGTCTTGGCGCATTTGTTCAAATTGTGCGCCCATCATAGCTTTAGGACCAAATGGCTTGCCCGTAATTTTAGCTTTCGCCCAAAAGAAAGCGAAAATGAGAAATCCAATCACAGCTATGCCCGCAATTGCAAACAAAGCGAATGCGAAAGAAAAGACAAGGATAAAAATACCGCCAATCGCAGCGACAGCAAGAAATGCTGTCCGAGCAAAGGTTGAAAATAGTCCCGCCCGGCGGCCTTGAATCGAATAGGTTTGAGTCATAGGCCCAATGTGTTTATGTGAAGCACTTTCGTCAAGGCCAGTTTCGTGTCGATTTCGCAAGGTCACACCTTTTTGAAGGGAATTTTACGAAATGCGGGGGCGATGTGCCTTTCGTTCTTTTAAAATCTGGTCATAGGCGCGATTAATAATCGCCATTTTATGCGTTGCGAGCCCAATCATTTCTTTGGGCAATCCCCGCGCCATTAGCCTATCAGGATGGTTCGCAGCCGCCTGACGCCGATAAGCCCGCTTTAAATCGCTATCTGTAATTTCTGGCTCAACCCCCAGAATAAGATACGGGTCCTCCGCATCTTGCCCCAGATGTGAGTTGCGGATACGCCGATATTCCCGGTCGGAAAATCCAAAAACCTGTGAAACCGTCTCTAAAAACTCCGCCTCATCTTTTGTGACAATCCCATCGGCCAGCGCAATATGAAACAACCCATCTAAGACATCCTCCAGTAAACCAGGCTGGGCACGAAAAGCCTTCGCGACAATTCTAGCATAGCGTTGGTAGCCCAATGTTGTTTGGCGCGCGAGATCAAAGAAACGTCCAATCGTCGCTTCAGTTTGCGGGTCGGTGCGAAAGACTTGCCTGAAGGCGCGAATGTCTTCGGGCCGAACTTGCCCATCGGCCTTGGCCATTTTCGCGCCCAGCGCAACGAGCGCCGCCACTAGCTTTGCTTCGTCCACATGGGCTGCCCGGCCGTTACCATCGTCAGCTCTCGGCGGGCCAAAGAGCCGCGCCGCAGCTACGGATATGTGGGTCCAGAGTGACATCGCGCGGGCACTATCGCGACTCGCGCCGCTCGTCACCCATTCAGTCACATCTATTTAATCAGAAACTGCGGCTCTTAGATAAAGAGATCCCGTATAAACGGAGAGCAATGCCGCGAGCCAGAGTAAGGCCAACCCCACCAACCGAGACATAAGGGTTATATTTGGGAAGGCCTCATAAATCGGGAGGGTTGCAACACCAATCACCCAAATTATAAGCGCAGCAACTGCTGCCATTTCGCAAGCTGTTTTCCATTTGGCAAGTTTTGTCGGCGGCATAGCGCGCCCTGTCAAAGCAGCATGCTCTCTTGCGCCTGAAACTAAAATATCTCGAAAAATAATGGCAACCGCTGGGAACATGAATATCCAGCTTCCCTTGGCAACAATACAAATCGCTATCAAACACCCTGCCACTAAAAGCTTGTCCGCAATCGGGTCTATCATTCGGCCAAAACCGGAGACGACCTTCCATTTTCGAGCAAGAAATCCGTCGAGCCAATCCGTTGCGGTTGCCGCGACAAACAAACCAACAACTATTGTTATACTGGCAAGCCAGCTATCTTTTTGATGACCAAGCGCCAGAATGCCTGCCATAAGGAACGGCACAGCGATTATACGTCCCACCGTGAGGGCATTAGGAACCCACCAAAATTGGTGGCGCGCGCCCAAGGCGGTTCGGTCCTCAACGCTCATTTAGGCATCATTCGCAGCGGAGAAATCTGCCTTAAAAAGCCGAACGGCTGAGAGAATGGAAAATATCGCCGCAATCCAAAGGAATACTTCCCCTGTTACCCAGACAAAAGGCGACGTCGCCGCGAATGTTTCGGAAACATTCTCTGTCCCTGCTCGCATGCGATCAATCCAAACCTGCAACCAAGGCGACGCTAAGAGCAAACAGGTTCCAAGCATCGAAAGCCCAGATTTTAAATTCGACATCAAGGTATTTGGAAGCACATATCGTGAGAGCTCAAACCCTTTAAAAATTCCGACAATGACTTCACGGCCAATGAGGATGATAACGGGTGTAAGAAAAACCCAAGACATCCAGCCTGCCCTGTGAACAACAAAAACTAGCGCAGCCAATGTACCGACGACCAACACCGTGTCGGCGATATCGTCCAAATAACCAAACCGGCGATGCACAGAACGCTCATTCCCGCCGAGAAAATCATCAAAGATGTCGGTCAGAGCCGCAATTGCAAATAGGGCAGACGCCAAGAGTGTCAGCGACATATCAATTCCGCCGGCCTCAACAGGTTGCCAGCCTTTCCAAACTAAAAAAACCACCAGCGGCATGATAAGCATGCGCAGCCATGTCAGGGCGTCTGCAAAGGCGCCGCCGGCCGCATTTGGACTATGAATGTTATCGTCATTATTCGTGGAAGTAGTCATGGATTTTTTGCGCCAGCTTTTGACTGACCCCCTCTACCGACGCCAAATCATCGACTGTTGCACCTTTTACAGCTTTCGCAGACCCGAAATGACTCAATAGGGCTTTCTTGCGCCCTGGACCGATGCCGTCAATCCCATCTAGCGGATTTGCGACCATTGATTTCTTCCGCCTCGCGCGGTGAGTGCCTATCGCAAAGCGATGCGCCTCATCTCGAAGTCGCTGTAAATAATAGAGCGCAGGCGTTTTCATGGGCAAGGTAAACATCTCTCGCCCGTTCATATGAAAGGTCTCGCGGCCCGCATTTCTGTCGGGTCCTTTCGCAATCGCGACGAGCGTGATGCGGCCCAGAACACCCAGTTTTTTAAGTGTCTCCGTGACTGCCGAAAGCTGGCCTTTCCCGCCATCGATAATCACAAGATCTGGCCATTCCAATTTTGGATCTTTGGACAAGCGCGCGAAACGGCGCTGCAAAACCTCCCGCATCATGCCGAAATCATCACCGGGTGAGAGTTCCGCATCTTTGATATTAAAGGTGCGGTAGTCGCGTTTCTGAAACCCTTCGGGTCCGGCAACTATAAAAGCCCCAATCGCATGCGTGCCTTGAATATGGCTATTATCATAGACTTCAATGCGCTGAGGAGAATCCTCCATCCCGAACAGCTCTTGGACTTCGGCGAGTAGTTTTTTCTGTGCGCCTGTTTCGGCCATTTTCCGCGCCAATGCTTCCTGCGCATTTCTCACGGATTGATTTATGATTTTCTTCTTTTCGCCGCGTTGCGGAATGAGAATTTCAATCTTGCGCCCTGATCGTTCTGACAAAGCACTCACGAGAAGATCAAAGGACTCTACCTCACCCGACAGTAGAATCTGCTTCGGAATTGGTTTATTCGAATAGAATTGCGCGATAAAGGCTCCGAAAACTTGTTCCGGCGGATCGTCTATTGAATGACGCGGGAAATAGGAATTGGTTCCCCAATTTTGCCCGGCGCGGAAGAAATAGACTTGAATACAGGTTTGGCCTCCCGCCGTATGCATCCCCATCACATCAGCATTGGTGAAGGTCTGCGGATTGACATTATGAGCGCCCGATTTCGTCAGAACTTGTGCAATAGCTTGCAGGCGATCCCTTAGCTCTGCGGCTTTCTCAAACTCTAACGCCTTTGAGGCCGCGTCCATATCGGCCTGGAGTTTTTGGCGTAAGCCATCGGACTTTCCTTTCAAAAAGCTCTCCGCCTCATCAATCAACTCTTGATAGTCCGGCAGGGAAATCACGCCTGTGCAGGGCGCGGAGCATCGCTTGATTTGATATTGCAAACATGGGCGCGTCCGCGCGTCATAGATACTATCTGTACAATTCCGCAATCGAAACGCGCGCTGCAATGTATCTAACGTCCGGTTGACGGCTCCGGCGCTTGCAAACGGCCCGTAATAATCGCCCTTAATTTTCCGCGCGCCGCGATGTTTTGTAACTTGCGCGGCGGGATGATTTTTACGCACCAGAATATAAGGAAAGCTCTTATCATCCCGAAGCAAGATATTATAGCGCGGCTTAAGCCGCTTAATCAAAGAGGCCTCTAAAATTAGCGCTTCTGTTTCGCTTTCCGTAATAACAAATTCCATCGCCGTTGTCGCACGTATCATGCGGCGGATACGCGTGGGGTGACGCTCATAGGATGTATAGGCGTTCACGCGTTTCTTGAGATTTTTCGCCTTACCTACATAGAGCACGGTTCCATATTCATCGAACATGCGATAAACGCCTGGATCTCCAGATAGGCGTTTCACATAATCTGCAATGAGCTTTGGTCCATACTTTGGACGCGCATCTGGTTGTGTCGAGTCAGTCGCCATTGCCGCTTGATTAGGCTGTCTTGCCCTCCACAGCAAACGCTTGAAAAGTCTCGAGCGAAACGCGTTCTAAAGCGATTTGGTGAGTGGCCTCGAGAACAACCTGCGGCGCAGCGCCGGCGGCATAAGCGTCTTTCCAGCGCTCAAGGCATAGACACCATTGATCGCCCGGCTTCAGGCCGGGGAAAGAATACTCGGGACGCGCCGTCGAAAGATCATTGCCGCTTGCCTTGGAGAATGCCAAGAAATTTGCAGTCATGACCGCGCAAACAAGATGACGACCGCGGTCTGCGGATTGTGTCTCGCAGCAGCCATCACGAAACCAACCCGTCATCGGATCGGTCGAGCAGCTTTGTAATGGACCACCGAGGATGTTTTTAGAGCCACGAGTGGAGGTCATGTGTTCACACCAAATAACCAATTGGCGTTGCGAAGCGGGATTTTCTGATATTCCGCATATTTTGCAGCGGCTTCCGCACGAGCTTTTTTCGCTGAATGTCCATTTAGCCAAGCTGAGAGAATGCCCTCCAAAACATAAGCCTCAGGCGCCATCAAACCTTTCGTCATCACATAGGACTCGACACCGAGGCCCTTGTGGTGCGGTTCAAAATATGACGCGCTTCTACAGGCGATAACCGAGCCCTTTCGGCGTCGCTCAAGATTTGCATTTTTTATTCCGCTTGGCGCAGGGACGTTCGCAACGAACAGGTCCATCAGAGCATTGTGGCCGACAAAGCAGACAAGGTCATTTTGCGATTCAGCGTTCCGCAAATCAGTAAAATAGGCTTTTACAGCACGTTTTTGTTTTGCTCCATCCCACGCTTCAAAACTAATTTTGGAAGACGGATGTGCTGTATGTCGCAGTGAAAATGCATCTAGAATTTCAACTTTTTCATTCTTCAATGACGTGACAGACCAGTCTTCAAGACCTTTGAAGTGAGTCTTAGCCCCATAAAGCGCGCCCCAATATAAATTGTTTTTGGGGTCCTGCCCGTTGCCCAAATTTGCTTTTATAGGAACGATTCCTTGATTGGCATTGTCAGCAAGAGACACAATGATACGCGCTTGTTTAGGCGTTGTTCCAAAGGCTTTGAATGGTACAAGACTCGCAGCCATAGTCGTAAGAGCCGCACGTCTCGAAATTTGGTATCTCTTGCTTATCGCGATTTCACGACCTCCACACCTGCTGTATCCGCCTTTAGCAGAGCTTGCGGCTTGGCGATACGCACAGCAACACTTTGGACACGCGCATCCGCAGACAGCGCCCAATCCGCAATACGCTCCGCTAATGTTTCAACCAACTGCACATGAGCCTGCAAGGCCAGCTCTTCGCATTTTTCTGCCACAAGGCCATAATCTAGCGTCTCGTGCAGGCGATCTTCTCTGGGAAGAGACATGTCCGCCATGTCCAACTCTACATCGATAATAATCGGCTGGGTGGCTTCATATTCATGCGGATGCACGCCAATACTCGCCTGTATCAAAAGTCCTTTGACGAATATCCGAGTCGAGACAGGCATCGATTTTCGCGACCTAAAGCGGCTGAACATTGTTTTTCGGTCGCTCATGCCCCACCCCCAAATTCAAGATCCGCCGTTTGCCAGGCCAAATGTTGGCCGCCGTCAATTGCGATCATCTGGCCCGTTACTGCCTCGGCAGACAGGAGATAGCGCACGCCATGCAAAATAGTCTCCGGCGGACTACCCGAGCCCAATAAGGTGGCTTTAGCCTCCGCTTCAAATTCGCCCCCCGCTTGCGCCGCGTTCTCTAGGGTCGGGCCTGGACCGATTCCATTGACCCGTATATCGGGCGCAAAGCTTTGCGCCATAGTTTTGGTCGCCCAATAAAGCCCGGCCTTTGCCAGACTATAAGTGAAAAACTGCGGATTAGGTTTCAACACGCGTTGATCAATCATGTTGATAATGGATGCGCCCGTTTTGGCTTGCGCAGCAAAGTCAGCCGATAACCTTATCGGGGCATCTAAATTTACGGCGCGGTGGTAGGTCCAATCGGCAGAGGTGAAATTCTCGGCCCTATCAGGCCGGAAGGTAGACGCATTATTGATGAGCGCATCCAATGGTCCCTCGCAGCGCTGAATGAGCGTATTGAGCTCCTCTGGCACAGAAAGATTGGCTTGAACGCATGACGCCGACCCGCCAGCGGCCTTAATTTCGGCCTGCAAATGTTGCGCTTTCTCGGCACTGCTATTGTAATGGATATATATGTGCCAGCCTTTTGCCGCCAACCCGCGAGCTAAATGCGCACCGACCCGAGCCGCTGCGCCAGTTATAAGAACCGCCTTAGGCACGAACTCGCGCGCGCTCACCGCAACTAGGACGGCCAATTTCAACACAGGCTAAGCCTGGAAGTTTCGGTGCAAGGCGTTCAAATATCCATGCCGCTATCCGCTCTAAAGCTGGTTGCTCCAGCCCCTCAATTTCATTCAGCAAAGTATGATCGAGAGGTGCCACCACGTCCTTGATAATTTGCTCGATTTTCCAAAGGTCACGAACCCAACCCTTATCTTCCTGCGCGTCGCCAATTATTGTGACGGTTCCGCGAAAGCTATGACCGTGAATTTTTTTGAAAACATCATTCGCATCGGCATGGCCAAAATAATGCGCAGCCTCAAATTGGAAATCTTTTTCGATTTCGAAGCGCATTAGGACACAGTGCGTGCAATAACGGCGAGCATGTAAAGGACATAGGCGATTGTTAGAGCTAGCCCGATTTTACGGCCAATCGGCTGGCGGCGTAGAATAAACAGGACCAGAACCACGCTGGCGACGAGCATAACCCAGAAATCGAATATCTTCAGCTCTCCATCAATACCGATAGGTCCAGCTAGAGCCGAGGCCCCCATCACGGCGAAGAGGTTGAAAATGTTAGATCCCAATACGTTTCCGATCGCGACTTCGGGATGACCGCGATAGGTCGCAACAATGACTGTCGCAATTTCCGGCAAGGATGTGCCAATCGCAACGATTGTGAGACCCACAATCGTTTTGGAGACGCCTAAGGTTTCTGCGATTTCAACGGCATTCACAACGATCAAGTTGCCGCCAAAGACCAGTCCGGCGATACCGAGCACGACAAACAGAAGCGACTTTAGAATATTTGTCGGTAGGCCGTCCTCGCCTTCATCAATCTCCGTCATTTCTTCCAAAATTGGATCATCTGCACCTGCCTTAGCGAGACGGAACATAAAGACCAAATAAGCGATAATGCCGAAAAACAAGATCGCGCCCTGCCACTTCATCAGAGGCGCTTGAATGAAAGCCAGCGCAATAAAAATAAGCGTGGCGACAAGGGCAATCATACTATTGCGCGCCACACCTGAGATATTTGTCGGAATCGCTAAGATGAGTGCCGGCAGACCGAGCGCCAAGAGCACATTGGCGATGTTGGACCCAACCACATTACCGGCGGCTAGATTACCTTGCCCCGCCAGCGCCGCCTGAACCCCGACAACCATTTCGGGCGCAGATGTCCCGAAGGCAACAATCGTCAGACCAACAATGAGCGCCGGAACGCCCCAATGACGGGCGAGCGCGGCCGCACCGCGGACCATAATATCTCCGGCCACGATCAAAACGACCAAGCCAATAAGGAGAAGAAGAAATGCCTGAATCATAAGAGCTTAACGCTTAGAAAGCGGCTTAATCGAACCGTTTATATTCAAGAATATTCAATCCACCAAAAATGATGAAGACGAGCAGAAAAGCGAACAAGGCCGGATTTATGGAAAACAGGCCAAAAATTGAGATGCCACCTTGAGCTATAATCATGACGGGAAGCCTTTGAACGAATTATTTTCGCCCGCTATAGCGAGACACATGCAAAAGGCCAAGCCCTATGACAGGCTCAAACTGGCAAAAATCAGATTTCCGAATATGTGATTTTTTAATGGTCTCGCAGCCACCCGCATGACAGAGAGTTATCAAGCGCAGAGCTGCGCAATTTAGACTAAAGGATTAAAATATGTTTGGACTCATTCCATTTGCAAAGGTCGCGGGCAAGGCGATTGGCAGTATCTTCAAGGGCAAGGACGCCAATGAAAAACTCAAGAAAGAAGTCGAAAGCTATGGCCTGAATACGGACGGCGTTGACATCCAAGCCGACGAAGACGGCGTCGTCACGGTCGCCGGCGTTGCGATTTCGCAAGAAATGAAGGAAAAAATCATCCTCGCCGTTGGTAATGTCGAGGGCGTCGGCGGAGTCAATGATCAGGCGTCTTCACAAATGGGCGGTCGCGAATCGCAATTCCACACTGTTGTGTCTGGTGATTCCCTGTCCGCGATTTCGAAGAAATATTACGGCACATGGAAGCTATATCCCGAAATTTTCGAGGCCAATAAGCCAATGCTGTCAGATCCTGATAAAATCTATCCCGGTCAAGTGCTACGCATTCCGGCGATTAATACCGCCTCTGCTTAAAAGACAGAAGCTGGGCTGTCGGGAAGAGAGAGAGAGAGAAATACCCGACAGCCACAGCCCTGCTACGCGACACCGTGGGCCATTACGCCAGACAGACATTCTGTGCCAGAATGAAAGCGTCTGCAGCGGCCAGTTCCAACAGGGAGAGCGTTAGAATCATGCGTCACAGTTGGGACGCGCGCAGTTACGAATTAGATAAAATCAATTGAATGAAAGCTGAATAATCCGGCCCAGATTCATGACAATCCGTTCATTCATTTTCAGGCCATATGTCTTAAACTCGCCTTGATTCTTCCCTAATATTGACGCCTATTCGATGTAACTGTTTGGTATCTTTCCAACAACAAACGGTTTATCGCCCGCCTCATGTCTACATCTGTTCACCAGCCCAGCTATTCCACGCGCCCAACCCTTCGAGTCGACCTCCAACAGATTCGCGCCAATTATGACGCTTTGAAAGCCCGCGTCGGCGCCGCGAAAATCGGCGCTTCCGTCAAAGCCGATGCTTACGGCCTCGGGGCAGTCCCTGTCGCAAAAGCGCTTTACGGCGCAGGTTGCCGTATATTCTTTGTCGCCACGGCGGGGGAAGGCAAACTCCTGCGCGACGGCGTTGGTCCTAACGCTGCAATCTACGTGCTGAATGGCCCAGCGCCGCGGGATAAGGGCGTGTTGCTCGGCGCGAAGCTAAAACCCGTTATCAATTCGATGGAGCAAGCGCAGTTTTGGGGCTCCGTGGCGCGCGACGTAAGAGAGCCGCCCTATACAGCCATTCATATTGATACAGGCATGAACCGATTGGGACTCTCCGAAGAAGAAGTCACCATCCTGAGCCGCAATAAGAGCCTGTGGAAGGATTTGAACCCAGAATGGGTGATGAGTCACCTCGCTTGCGCGCCCGATGCTGCCAATCCAATGAATAAGACCCAGCTCCAGCGCTTTCGCAAAGCCGCCGCCCAGCTGCCTCTCACCCCGCTTTCGCTCGCCAATACGGCCGGGATATATCTCGGCAAGCCCTATCATTTCCAAATGGTCCGGCCCGGCATTGGACTTTATGGCGGCGTCGCCACCACCAAACCGGAACAGGAAGTCAGCAAAGCGGCCGCGACGCTCCTCGCGCCCATCCTTCAGGTTCGCTATGTGAAGGCCGGCGAGACGCTAGGCTATAACGGCACCTATGTTGCACCTCGCGACATGCGGATTGCCGTCGTGGGCGCAGGCTATGCAGACGGCATTCCTGTCAATGAAAGCAATCGCGGCACCGCCATCCTGCACGACGAAGAGGTCAATATCGTTGGCCGTGTGAGCATGGACCTGACCATGATTGATGCAACGGACGCAAATCTGTCCGTCGAAGTTGGCGGCGTGGTCGTCTTCCGCGGCGAACATCTGGAGGCCGAAGCCAAGAGCGCACAGACCATTAATTACGAACTCCTCGTGAGATTAGGCCAGCGCTGCCG
>CAZKHC010000032.1:0-1840 GCA_964552135.1 uncultured Algimonas sp.
CCATTGCTTTAATAAATCTTTCGCCTTCGGGACTGGAAACAGATCGAGATGACGTCGAAAAATCAATATTGAAAACGCTCACTGATTTGAATGCCACACGCGCCAATTTTGAACGTATCTCTACGGTCGTTATACAGTCAGACATTTGGTCGCCTGACAATGATTTCCTGACACCGACATTGAAAGTAAAGCGGCAAAATTTGGACAAGGCCTTTGGCGCCAAATATCTAGATTGGCATGGAGATGCGAAGCCAATTATTTGGGCGTGATGAGGCATTCATAAACGATAGCGGCGATTTTGTGTTGAGGGTTCAGGATTTAGACATTGTTAATTTTCGCCTTTCAGAACCATTTCGAAATTCACGCGGAATTTGATAGGAAAACCCATGCGAATCTTTGGCTTTATGTCTGCTGCCCTCTTGCTGACCGTATCCCCGAGCCATGCGGCGGATAAATATGTATGTCCGAACGGTAAGACCATTTCGACTTTTGACCACTGCCCTACGGTCAAAAAATGGGGAGCTCCATCCGTGACGAAAAAGCAGGATGTTAGGATTTCCGGCCTATCGGATGAAATTATCACGGGTAGTTTTGTACGCTCTAATAATACTGGAATTGTAAACTACATAGCCGATGAATTTGCCACAGATATATCTTTAGATTTGAAAGGGACTGGTAGTGAGTTTTCCAAAATTGGTGTGATGCATGGCGAAATTGACAGACGGGTTTGGCTGCATGTTTCAGGATCTTCCAGTCCGAATGAATCAGGGACGGTTAGCCGCTATCGGGCAAGACTTGATTCGTTTGACCGCTATCAAATTCACAAGCCGGACGGCTCACGCCTCAGGTTTGAAGAATGTTTGATGACAGAAGTCCTGCAAGAAGCGCTCGCAAATCCGAATTCTGATATTGAGTTTGTAACGTCCTGCAAAAACTCCTGACTAAATTGACGCATCTCCGTCTTTCGCTCTTGCGCCCTCCGCACCACTAGATGTAGTGGTTACCCATGGGGAAGGCGGCATATGTCGCGTTTTGATTTCCAATCGAGACGCAAAAGCCCGCTATTTCAAGTATTTGAGTTGGATATGGGCCGGCGTTATTATGGCCCTCAGGATAGAATCACGGGAGTCGCGAGAATGGGCAATGTAGGAAATTTTGAGAAATCTGCGTCAGGTCTACTCCTGCCGTCCCATTCCTATAAGCCGTTTCGCTATCCTTGGGCCTATGACTTTTGGCAGAAGCAACAGCAAGTCCATTGGATGCCCGAAGAAGTGCCTTTGGGAGAGGACCTGAAAGATTGGTCCGTCAATCTGAATGAGGTTGAGAAGAACCTTCTGACGCAAATTTTCCGATTCTTCACGCAGTCCGATGTCGAGGTTGGCGCGAATTATATGGAAAACTACATGCCGCTTTTTAAGCCTGTTGAAGTGCGCATGATGCTGGCGGCCTTTTCCAATATGGAGACAATTCATATCGCAGCCTATGCGCTATTGCTGGAAACCATCGGTATGCCGGACAGCGAATTCTCTGCCTTTATGGAATATGAGGAAATGGCGGCCAAGCATGATTACCTTGGCAAGTTTGGTGTCGAGACAGAGAAAGATATTTTGACCTCTATGGCCGTCTTTGGCGGCTTTACCGAAGGGCTACAGCTTTTCGCATCATTTGCCATGTTGATGAATTTCCCGCGCCTGAATAAGATGAAAGGCATGGGCCAAATCGTGACTTGGTCTATCCGGGACGAGAGTCTGCATTGCGAGGGTATGATCAAACTCTTCCACACATTCGCGCAGGAAACAGGCGCGCTCACATCTGGCGTGGCGGATGATATTATTGATTG
>CAZKHC010000032.1:1940-16977 GCA_964552135.1 uncultured Algimonas sp.
GAAGAGGGAGTCTGGGATAAATTTGCAGATTTCCGCAAAGGCCAAGAACTAAGCGCGGCAGAATAGGTTGCGGCTACCTTTGAATACGCCATGTCCTTAATCCCGTTCGACAGCCGGAATTATGATTTCCAGTCCATCTATAATTTTCGCGACTTTGGTGGATATAAGGGATTGGATGGCCGCGCTGTTAAAACGGGACGCCTATTTCGATCCGCGCATTTAGCCACGCTAACCGACCCAGAGTTAGACACCATCGGGGATTTAAATATCAACCTAGTGGTTGATTTACGCTATGCGCCAGAGCGTAAGCGGCAGCCATCGCGCTTTCCCACTCCTAGACCACATGTGCATGAATATCCGGATGCGGCCGCGCAAAAAACCGCGAAAGTTGCCCCGCATGAGGCCTTTTTAGAGCATGAACTCTATACGGCGGAAGACGCGCATCGCTACATGATGGGGTCTTATACGGCGCGCCCGCATGACGCAGGGTTTCAATCTATTTGCAAAGACACTTTATCTTATATGGCGGCATCGGAGGGCGAGGAGGCCGCAGGTGTCTTGGTGCATTGCGCTGCGGGGAAGGACCGTACGGGAACGCTCTGCGCCTTGATTAAAGCCATATTAGGTGTCTCGCGAGATGATATAATGACTGACTATATGCTGACTTTGGACGCGGTTGATATAGATAAAATTATTGGACCTGCCGCGGAAATGTTTACGCAGCGCTATGGCCGTAAAATCGATGCGGATGCTATCTGGCCGATGTTCGGCGTTGTGCCAGATTTTTTAGACGCGGCTTTGGCTGGCATGACGGACGATAAGGGTGATATCATGCCCTATGTCCGCAATGTTCTAAGTCTTAGTGACGCCGAAATTGAAAGCTTGCGCGTCCAATATTTAGCATAGACTTATTTTGTGCAGCTTACATTCTCAAAGCTTGTGGCTGTACAGTTTATTAGACTGCCAATTCCATCTTCGATTTCAACGGCATCTGAGCGGCGCGGTTTCAACATAAATGTTTCATTCAGCGTAATGTCTGTATCGAAATAACGGAGCTTGAGCGGTGAGTATTGATACGTCACGCGCGTGACAACGACTCCTGAGTTCGCGCTCAGGATTTTTGTATCTAGGCTGGTCGCATCAAAATTCGTGAAATTTCCGGCTGACGCGTTCACGCGGATACGTCCACGTGATTCAGGTGGTTGATCCGCGGCGGGCAAGATAAAGCTCTCAATATCCATGGAAACTCGGCTAATGTCGGGGATATTCATCACGCGAAGGGAAGCCGAAACGATTTCTTCGATATCGGTCAGGAGAATTTCTGGCTGTTGCGTTGCCATATCGCCGGCCACATTTGTTCCATGCGAGATGCGGCGGTCAATGCTGATCGCCGACGCCATTTCAGCAAGCCCGAAATACATAATAATCATAATCGGTGCGATAATCGCAAATTCGATAGCGGCGATTCCGTCTTCATCGTCGCAATAGTTGCGAGACAAGCGTTTCGGATTGAGGCGTTTCAAGCCAAGCCGAACTGATTCATTCAGCGCAGTTGTGTTCAGGAGGTGTTTCACGACGGCGTTCCCTCCGTAATTTTCGTTTGGGTATTTGGATTACATGTACCGTCAACTGGGAATGGCTCGTTGAGAAATGCTGTAATCGCAACCATTTGCCGGGAGCCTGACCCTCGAGGATTATCTAAGCGGGTTAACAGTGGGGGTAGTGCCAAGCGATAGTGAAGCACAGATCTTATGACTATCGCGTCGCCAGCCCCGTTTGCATTGAAAACACCATTTGTAGTTTGCGGAATCGCTGCAGCGCCTGTTTGTGCTGGATCGCGAGGTTCAACAGGCGGTATGTCAGGCAGGGCAATCGTTTTGAAACTTGCGCCTTCAACAACATCAATCCTGACGTTCTTCCAACAATTTCCCAAGCCATTCATGTTTCCGCAAACAAGGGCTTTAAATTGATCTGCCCCGCCGCAGGCTTGAAAGTTACCAACGCGGATATGCCGACCGGCTTCAGACGTCGCATGGACGAGCGCAGAGTTCACGAAAAAGACGAGTGCAAGCTCCATGATACCAAATAGCAAGGCAAAGAAGGGAAGCGCGACGATTGCAAATTCGATTGCTGTTGCGCCGTCCTCATCTTTTTTGAAACGATTCGCGAAGCGAAGAGCGTGACGTTCCGCGCGCTGCATAACTTGATCTGAAAAAATTCTCATCTATCCCACTCCGCCTGCTCATCAGACATTGTGACCAGGCGCATAAAACGCAGGCCTAAACATGCCGAAAAGACAGTTTGGGGCAGATAATATGGGGCGGACCTTAATAAAGGGCCAAGAATTCGGGTTAATAATCCGTAAATTTTGTGGTCGAATTTAATTAGGTGTCGACGGGATATTTTGAGGATTGAGGGAATCCCTAGAGGATTGCGCATTAAAATCAAATTGATTTGCGCTTCCGGCCGCTGGCGCGGATTGTGAGGCCGCGAAAGCTGGGATTGTGTCAAGTTCTTCGGCATCGGACGTATTATTGCCGATAAACCCAGGTGTATCTCCAAGTACAGGAGACGGTCCGCAATATGGGATGCAAGAATATGTTTGTCGGCTCGACCCGTTATAGAGTCTTACGCCGTGCTGCGGGAGAGTGTTCACGACTTGCAAATCTGCATTCATCATCGTGTTTCCGTTGGAGTCTAAAATAATGAGATTGGTTTCTCCATATCCGCGACCAACGACGAATATTAAATCGCTGGATTGCACCGTAACATCGGCAATTTTAGGGTTTCCAATAATGACTGCAGAGGCCGCACCCGGCAGGCGAACGATTTCTGTTTTATTAAGTTCGACTTTATAACTTGTTGTGCTTCCAGCTTGAGCCGTAAGGGGTAGCCCAGCGGCGAAGAGCCCAAGGCCTAAACATAAAGGTAAGGATTTCAAAAAACGCATTCTCATAGGCTCCGCAAGGGATAATTTATAAATGGACTAAGCGAATGTGGTGAATGAAGCGTTTACATTTATAACCTTCTCTTCGGTAAACAGCGTAAATTTGGCCTATATATATAATGTCATTCGATTTTGTGCCCCTTTCGCTCAAATCTGTCGCTAATATGAATGATTTGAAAGCTTGAAAATCTTTACGCTTAATTCACCCTGTCTCTCAACGGGCTGGTAATTAGACTTCGCTATAGCTGTCTTCATCAGGGATGTCCCTGTTACGAGGGATTTCCTCTCTGAAACTAATGCATACGTGGGAGTAATGTTATGCAAAATCTATTTACACGCTTCGTCAAAGACGAATCTGGCGCGACTGCTATTGAGTATGGTCTAATCGCCGCTCTTATCGCTGTTGGCATGATCGTTGGTGCAAAAGCTGTTGGTACAAAAGTGAACCAAAAGTTCCTTGATGTTGAAGCAGAACTAGACGCTGCAAACTAAGTCTAGTTTTATAAAATCTGTAGTCACCCGCTTATTCGGGTGACTACAATCTTTTTCAATGTTTTCACCTGTTAGACCTTTTTACCGGGTTTCTAGTCAAAAGCACTAAGTTCAAGATAGAGATCAAAATGACTCATCAGAAATCGCTTTTATCTAAGTATTTGGAGAATGAATCAGGTGCGACGGCTATTGAATATGGCTTGATTGCGGCACTAATTGGAATTGCTATTGTTGCCGGAGCTGCTGCATTGGGTGGATCAATTAATGGTCTGTTCGGAGATGTTGACGGAGAAATTTCGAAGGCTTTTGACTAAAATTCTCGCTAAAAAAATCTGCATAATAACGCCATATTAAGTCTCTACTGCTAGGATTGTAGAAAACTGGTGGACCATGACTTTTCTTCTTCCTGCGCTTTTATTTTTCGTTTTCACGACCCCGCAACTTATGGCGGCCTTGAACGATGCGAATGCGATGAAAATTCCGAACCGCATTCCATTGATTACGTTAGCGGCTTTTTTCGTCATGGTTCCCTTCACATGGGCAGGACTTCCTATTTTTCTAGAACATCTGGCTGTTGGCGGAACTTTATTCGCTGTGGGCTTTGCCATGTTCGCGTTTGGCTGGATGGGCGGCGGCGATTCTAAGCTTTTAGCTGCAACAGCCTTTTGGTTCACATGGCCCGATGCTTTTACCTATTTGGTTTATACGGCTTTATTCGGCGGAGCATTGACACTCTTTATTATGTTGGGCCGATCTTACATCCCTGTTCGTCTATTCACGACGCAATGGGCGCAAACGATGTTCCGGGATCAAACAAAAATTCCTTATGGTTTGGCTCTCGCAGCGGGCGGCATTATGACACTGCCGCAAAGCCAAATGTTCAAGACGGCATTGGGGCTTTAGGCCGATAAATCATATGTTTCCGGGCGTTCTAGCGCTCATAGGGAATAGCAATTGCAATCAAGTTGTGGGCAATCCTTTACAACCATAGTTGATAAAAACTGAATAATGATATGAAAAACGCTGCTTTTCCCCCAAACTTACACTAATTTTATTAGGTCGCGTTAACTCTTTCCCAACTCCTGACTGTCTATCCATTAACCATGCTTTAGTGCGCTTTGGGTTTTTATGCCGAGCGATAGCCTGTTGCGGCGAGGAGATATGGAAACCAGAAAGATTATAATTTTAGGTGCAATGCTGCTTCTGGGCGGCGGAGTTTTCTTCGCGATGCAAAACCTAAACACAGCTGAGCCTGTTCAACAGCCGGTTGAAAAGGTCGTCGAAATTCAACAAGTGAAATATGCGCGCGTATTGGCCATTGATGCAGATGTATCGACAGGGCAGCGTATCTCAGAAGGTATGTTGACCAGTATTAAGTGGCCAGAAGAGGCTTTGACCGCAAATCTTATAAATTTAGACGATCAACCGGATGCAAAAGCTGAATTCGCGAATGCTCTAGCGCGTCAACCATTGGCGCAAGGCGAAACCCTGACACGGGCAAAGGTGATTATGGCGGGCGAAAGCGGTATTTTGGCCGCTCAACTATCTCCGGGTATGCGGGCTGTAACGACCAGAATTAGTGTTGATACAGCTGCAGGCGGATTTATTCAGCCCGGTGATCGCGTGGATATTATAATGCGGGAGAATTACACAATTCGACGCGATAATTCTGGCGTTCAACAGAGCCGAATCGAACGAAATAATTTGTTTATCGCTCAAACACTCTTTGAAAACGTCAAAGTTTTGGCGATTGACCAGACTTTTACGACAGGTCCAGAGTCTGGGGCGGCCATTCCAGGTTCAACCGCGACTTTTGAACTCTCGCAATCTGATTCAGAGCTTTTGCAAGAAGCTGAAGGCTATGGTGATATTTATCTGACCTTACGCGGCGTAACCGGATCAGGCGCAAAAGGCCGCAGTGCGGCAAAAGTGAGCCGTGAAGAAAATGACTCAGATCCGAGTACAATCACGATTTACCGCGGTGGCCAACCGACACCGGTTCCGCTTGCACAGAGAAATTAGGCGAAAGATATGAAAATTCTGACATCCCGCCATTTAAGACGAAATTCTACGGCCGCCATCGCGTTGATGGGGTCATTAGGCATTTTATGTGCCCCCGTTCATGCGGGCACGCGGTCTTATTCGCACATTCAAAACTCTGCGTCTCAAGTGAAAATTCAAGAGCCTGGATCAGGCGTAAACAGCCGTTCTATCGTGCTCCCGTTCTCGAAATCGACGGTTATTGAGTTACCTGAAAACGTTATGGATGTGATTGTTTCTAATCCGGCAGTCGTCGAAGCCGTTGTCCATACATCTCGTCGGACCATGCTGATTGGTAAAGAAGCCGGGCAAACAAATGTGTATTTTTACAGCCATGATGGCCGTGAACTCCTAAATGTCGACATTCGTGTTGAGCGCGATATTGGCGGTCTTGAGGGACTCATTGCGAAAAATGCGCCGAATAGTTCTGTCGAAGTTCAAGTTTTCAACTCTAACATCCTATTGACCGGGACAGTACCGAATGCGGCGGCAGCTGACCGCGTTGAAAAGCTCGCTCGTATGTGGCTTGGCGCGGATGGCGGAAGCGACGGCGAAATGGTCAATCTTTTGGCCATTGAGGGCAAAGACCAAGTCATGCTCAAGGTTCGTATTGTTGAAATGCAGCGGTCTGTCACCAAACAAATGGGGTTAGACCTCAGTGCAATTGGTGACCTGGGCGGAAGTACCGTCTCTCTCCTTAATAATGTTGGCCCAAGTGTCACCTCAGGCTTACTCGCAAACGGGACTTATAATAATACCGGCGGCGGTGATTTGACATCTCTAAGCGGCGCATTGAGCGCCCTTGAGACAGTTGGACTTGTTCGTACCTTAGCGGAGCCAACATTGACGGCTATTTCTGGCGAAACCGCGAATTTCTTAGCAGGCGGCGAAATTCCGCTCTTCTCTGGATCGACACGTGATGACAACGGGAACCTCATCCGCTCATTTGAATTCAAACCTTTCGGTGTTTCGCTGGGCTTCACCCCGGTTGTTTTGTCTGAAGGACTGATTTCACTCTCCATCAGTACGGAAGTATCCGAACCGACAACGGAAAATGCTTTTATTTCTGAAGGTGGTGAAAGCGTACTTGGTATTCGTGTTCGCCGGGCCAGTACTGTTGTTGAAATGCCTGCTGGCGGTAGTTTGGTTATTGCGGGTCTTATCCGCGAAGAATCTCGCTCAACCGTTGATGGCACGCCGGGTCTCAAAGACATTCCAGGCTTGGGCGCATTATTCCGAGGCCGAGATAATCAAACAACGCAAACAGAAGTTGTTATTATGGTGACGCCTTATCTCGTCGATTCGACACATCCTGACAAATTACAAGCGCCTGGCGACGGATATATTCCGTCCAATGACGTTGATAGTCTTCTTTTGGGTCGCCTGAACAAAGTTTATGCCGAAAATGGCCAACCTAAAATCCAATCAAACTCGCTTCCTGGTCCGTTTGGGCATGTGGTCGATTAAGCGAAGGGCAACAAAATGAAAAAATCTACTCTTACGGCTTGCCTTTTGACGACGATTATCGGTCTATCTGCCTGCGCAGCGCCGAGCATGTCACACAAACCAACGCATTTGCGCAATCCTATTAAAGTTGCCGAGTCTGTCGAACGTTTAGAGCTTTATACGCGTCCAAACGGCCTAGAACTCTCTGCCAGAGATAAGCTTGCCGTTGCACAATTTCTTGATGGGTATGGCCAATCCGGCGAAGGTCCGCTTTTTGTCAATCGTCCGGCCAACGCCGTTTCGGGAGTCGGCACGCGGCAAGCTGAAGCTGTTATTCGCACGCTCATGGCGCAAGGCGGCATGAACCCGAATGCAGTTCAAACTGGTCAATATGCATCGGCACCCAATGCACCCGCGCCAGTCGTAGTGTCCTATAGAACGCTGCGCGCTATCCCCGAAAATTGCCAAAATATGGGGAGTTTGACGAACACTTTTTCAAACCAGCCGCAAGCAGGATTTGGGTGTTTTCAATCGGCCAATTTAGCCGCCATGATTACGAATCCACGCCAATTACTTGAGCCATATGCGACGGGACAGCCAAATGCCCAACGCAGACAGGTCATCTATGACAAATACATCGAGGGTGAACCAACGGCTGCACAAATCAATCCAGATCAACGGGTTGGAGAGCAGAATTAACCCCTGACGCGCGATAGAATTGAACTAAAGACGACGCCCAGAATTGAAGACGACGCTATGACACAAATGACACAGCCGCACCCACAGATGCTACCCGGGCAAAGCCCAGCGCCTTCGCTGCCTCGGCCCGTACCGGTCCCGCAAGCGCCAATGCCGCATCCGATTGCACCGCAAATGGCGCCCCAGCCAGTTCCCCAGCCTATTATGCAGCAGCCGGCCATGCCAGCGCCGCAGCCACTGCCTATGCAGCACCAGCCACTCGCGCCTCAACCTGTTCCGCCGCAAACTTCCCCTCCGGGGCAAATGCCTTTGGGACAAACGGCTCCGACCCAGCAGCCTAATGGAAATTTGCTCGATTATGCTGGAGGAATTCCTGCTCCGCAAAACCTCGCGCCAAACTATGCACCTCTTGACGATGGAAACCGGGATGAAGGTGAAAAGCCGCTACCTGGTATTTCCGTTCACGCATTTTGCGACCGGCAGGAGACCGCGCATTGCATCAATGAAACAACGCGCGACTGGCGGATGCGCCGGACGAATGTAAAAATTTATATGGGCGGTTTGCCTGCCGCAATTGATTTTTATCATAAGGAAAACACGCCGTCGCTCATCGTTATTGAAAGTGGTATGCGCGGCGAAGAACTCTTTAATCAGCTTGAACAGCTCGCGAGCGTTTGCGACGAGGGCACAAAAGTTGTAATGATTGGCGCGGCGAATGATATTCGTCTTTATCGTCAACTCATGGACAAAGGGGTGTCAGATTACCTCGTTCCGCCTCTTCATCCTTTGCATGTAATAAGATCTTTGGGTGAGTTATACGCCGATCCAGATCAACCATTTATTGGTCGTGTCGCCGCGTTTTTTGGCGCAAAAGGGGGTGTTGGATCGTCCGCAATTGCACATAATACCGCTTGGGTTTTATCGGAAACACTTGGTCAAGAGACGGCGCTTGTCGACCTCGATACGAGCTGGGGTACGACAGGACTTGATTTTTCATATGATAATATGTCCGGTCTTGAAGAAGCCTTAGGCGAACCTGACCGCTTGGACGAAACGCTTATGGACCGGATTATGATCCGGCATACGCCAAAGCTTTCAATTCTACCGACATCAGGATCTTTGAACACGAAACCCGTCATGGACTCTGAAAGCTATGAAGCCGTTGTGAACGCG
The DNA here is from genome assembly GCA_964552135.1 of uncultured Algimonas sp. Classification (GTDB taxonomy): domain Bacteria; phylum Pseudomonadota; class Alphaproteobacteria; order Caulobacterales; family Maricaulaceae; genus Litorimonas. Next base: position 10,738 of record CAZKHC010000032.1, read on the forward strand.
GTTCGAGGTATTTCGCCTTTATCGATTTTAGACATGCCGCATTATTGGACGGATTGGACCACAAATGTGCTGACATCTGTTGATGATGTTGTCGTGACCGCGACGCCAGATTTGGCGGGTATGCGCAATGCGAAAAATTTGATTGATTTCTTGAAGACGCAGCGTCCGAATGACCCAGACCCAATTCTTATTCTAAATTGTGTTGGCATGTCGCCGAAGACAGAGATTTCCGTTAAAGATTTTGGCGCAATGGTCGGGCAAGACCCGGATATTGTCATTGGCTGGGACCCGGATAGCCATTTTGAAGCGACGAATGAGGGTAAGATGCTCGTTGATGTCAAAACGGCTGCCTCCACGGTGCAAGGACTGGAATATTTGGCGACGCGATTGCGGACGGGGTCTTTCAACGCCAGCAGAAAAGCAGAGATTGCGCCGACAAAAAAAGGATTGCTGTCAATTGGCGGCGGAAAGTCTGAGAAGTCCGGCGAAAAAGGTAAGTCCATGTTTTCTTTCATAAAGAAGGAAAAAGCATAGATGTTCGGAAAACGTTCAGAAGCGACTGCGGTTAAAACGCCGTCGGCTCCGGTGGCGCCGAGTAAAGAGGCAACGAAACCCGCTGCCGAAGCGCCGAAGCCTGCAACAGAGGCTCCGCGTCGCCGCAGTAGTAATGAGCCGAGCGAGGAATATTACGAAACTAAGGCGACGATATTTAATGCCTTGTTTGAGACAATCGATGTGTCGGCTCTGGCGGGTATGAAAGCCGAAACGGCCCGAGAAGAAATTCGGACGATTGTTGACGAAATTATTGCCATTCGAAATGTTCGACTATCCGTCGCAGAACAAAATCAACTCATCACGGAAATCTGTGATGATATTCTGGGCTATGGACCGCTAGAGCCGCTTCTCGCGCGGGATGATATTGCCGATATTATGGTCAATGGCGCGAAACACGTTTTCATCGAAACCAATGGTAAGATGCAAAAGACCAATATTCGATTCCGCGATAACACCCAGTTGATGAATATTTGCCAACGGATCGTGTCCCAAGTTGGCCGCCGTGTTGATGAAGCTAGCCCGATTTGTGACGCGCGTTTGCTCGACGGCTCTCGTGTGAACGTGATTGCGCCGCCGCTCGCGATTGACGGCCCTGCGTTGACCATTCGTAAGTTTAAGAAGGATTCTCTGAGGTTAGCCGATTTGGTGAACTTCAAATCTATCTCTCCTGCCGGCGCAAAAGTGCTTCAGATTATTGGCGCCTGCCAATGTAACATTATTATTTCTGGCGGTACGGGTTCGGGCAAAACCACGCTCCTGAATTGCTTGACGAGTTTTATTCATGCTGATGAACGTATCATCACTTGCGAAGACTCTGCGGAATTGCAGCTGCAACAGCCACATGTTGTGCGCCTTGAAACCCGACCGCCAAATCTCGAAGGCAAGGGTAAAATCACCATGACGGATTTGGTGAAAAACTGTCTACGTATGCGTCCAGAGCGGATTATCGTGGGTGAGGTCCGTGGTCCGGAAGCCTTTGATTTACTGCAGGCTATGAACACAGGCCATGATGGCTCGATGGGAACGCTCCATGCCAACTCACCGCGCGAAGCGCTGTCTCGGATTGAATCTATGATTACGATGGGTGGATTTTCACTGCCCGCCAAAACCATTCGCGAAATGATCGTTGGCTCTGTGGATGTCATCGTCCAAGCGGCCCGCCTAAGGGACGGATCGCGCCGTATCACGAAAATTACCGAAGTAATCGGTATGGAAGGCGACGTCATCGTCACTCAAGACTTGCTCGTCTATGAGATGGACGGCGAAGATGCGGATGGGAAAATTATTGGTGAACATAAATCCACCGGTATTGCTCGCCCCGCATTTTGGGATCGCGCGCGCTATTTCAATCTTGAAAAAGATCTGGCCGAAGCGCTGGATGAGGCAGGTTCCTAAGTGGAACAGCAAACCATACTCGCGCTTTGCGCCGCTGGTCTAGTTGTCTGTGTAGGTCTTCTCTTAATGGGAGGAGAGAAATCCTCCAGCGACTCTAAACGCGTGCGCGAATTAACGGGTAAAAAAACGCTAGGATCTAATCTCAAAGAGAAGTTGAAAGTTGAAGATACTGGTGCACGCCGGAAACAAATCGAAGAAACGCTTGGCAAAATTGAAGAACGTCAAAACGCCAAAAAGAAAAAGGCGAAAACGATTGAATCCCGTTTGCTGCAAGCTAACTGGTCTACAAAACCTCAAACCTTTATGATGGTTTCGATTGGTCTCGCTGTCGTGGCTGGGATTGTTCCATTCGTTCTGGGTTTAAAGCCGCTTCTTTGCTTAGCCTTGGCGTTTGTTATGGGTTTCGGATTGCCCCGTTTCATCCTGAACAGCGCTATTGCGCGTCGTCAGAAAAAATTCACATCTCATTTTGCCGATGCCATGGATATTATTGTTCGGGGCGTTCGTACAGGTCTTCCGCTTGGAGATTGCCTGAAAATTATCGCTCACGAAAGTCCAGACCCGTTAGGCGCAGAATTTCGCCGTGTTGTGGAAGGTGAAAGCTTAGGAATTCCGATCGAAGTGTGTCTGGATCAAATGTATGAACGCATGCCAATTTCTGAAGTGAATTTCTTTTCGACCGTATTGAATATTCAGAAAACGACGGGTGGTAATTTGGGTGAAGCTTTGGCGAACCTTTCTAATGTTCTACGCGGCCGGAAAATCCTCCGAGAAAAAATTAAAGCTCTGTCGGCAGAAGCAAAAGTGTCAGCCATGATTATTGGTTCATTGCCGATTATCGTGATGATTTTGGTCACAATAGCCAGCCCTGACTACATGGATGATTTGTATAATACGACAACAGGTCAACGAAACTTGATGATCGGCGCAGCGATGATGGTCATGGGGACGCTGATGATGCGCAAAATGATTAATTTCAAATTCTAGGGCGGCGAGAGATTACGTTATGAGTCCAGAATCTGTTGCCCTCTTTACGAATGCAGGCTCGGCCCTAATTGCTGTGCTATTTTGCTTTTCCGTATGGATCGTAATTGGGCCAATGCTGCAAGGCGACAAGAAAAAGAAACGCATGGAATCCGTTTCTACGGCGCGCGAATCCATGCGGCAAAATCGTTTAGATAGTTTGCAAAATGAGGCGCGTCTTCGCTCTGATGGTACAGGCGGCGTTGCAAAGAACCTTGTCGATCGATTCAGTTTGGAAAAGCTATTAGAAGCCTCAGACTTGAAGGATAAGATGGCGCAGGCCGGTATGCGGGGTCAAAAACCCATTTATTTCTTCTATATGGCGCGTCTGATTCTGCCGATTTTCATGCTTATTTTTGGTCTTCTGACCTTGGTTTTATTGAACTTACCAGGCTGGGATATGACCCAACGTATGGCGGGTACCATGGTGCTCGTGGTCTTTGGATATTATTTGCCGGCGCTCTACGTCAAAAATATAGCAAATAAACGGCTTGCCTCTATTATGCCGGTTTTCCCTGATGCCTTGGACTTGCTCCTAATCTGTGTTGAATCGGGTATGTCTGTGGAGCTCGCCTTCGCGAAGGTAGCCGAGGAAATGGGAGACGCCTCCGTCGAAATGGCTGAGGAATTCTCACTTACGACCGCGGAACTCTCTTATCTTACGTCGCGGCGTCTGGCCTATGAAAACTTGGCTCGCCGGAATAATCACCCCGGTATTCGCGCGGTTGCGACAGCGCTTGTTCAAGCGGAACGTTACGGTACGCCTCTGGGCGACACACTCCGGACGATGGCGAATGAAAACCGTCAGCTTCGTGTCATGCAAGCTGAAAAGAAAGCGGCGTCTCTCCCCGCAAAGCTCACAGTTCCAATGATCCTATTCTTCCTGCCTGTCCTGTTTATCGTTATCCTGACACCGGCCGGGATGCGGATTGGTCAAGCGTTTTAAAAGTAATCACGGTCAAATTCGTCTTTCTTGAAAAAGACAAATCTCCTATCAAAAAAATCTGCCCTGTTTTAAAACCGGGCAGCTTTTTTTTGATTGAGACCTGAGAGCGTTTTAACGGCGGCGTCGATTTGGGCTGCGACGATCCGGGACCTGTGTATTTGAAGCTACGCTTGGCTGAGCATAGTTTGGCTGCGGATAGGCATTTGGAACGGCCGCGCTTGGCGGTTTCGCATATGCTTGCTGTGCGGTCTGCGCAGCTGATTGTTGCGCGCGTTTTTGCGCCATTGCGCGAGCCGCTTCCGAAGCACTTTTATAGGCTTGGCCTTGGGCGGGTCCTGTTTGCAAACGGACTTGAGGGCTTTGATTTTGGGAGAAAGCTTGCTGGAGCTGAGGTTGACGCTGATTTTGTGTTAGTCCTGTCGGCGCTGGGTTAAAGGCAGGTCTGAGCTGCGGGAATTTCGACGTTGGCGGGTTTAAGCTTCTTAGCTTTTGGGCTTCTTCAGTCTTTCCTTGTAACTGCAAGACAAGAACAAGGTTTTGTCTGACGCTTGCGGATGCATTTGGCAGGGCCGAGGCGCGGCGTAGCCAACCTTCAGCCGTACTAGGGTCGCCAGAGAGTGCATAGCTCAATCCTAAATTCGCCATCACATTCGGATCATTGGGTGTGATGCGCAGGGCGCGATTGTAATGTTGACGGGCTTCCGCATATCTTTCTTGCTGATCTAATGCAGCCCCTTTCAAGGACCAAAGGCGACCATAGCTTTGAGTTGTGGACAGGCCTTCGTTCAAGATTGGTAAGGCTTCGTGCGACCTTTCACTCGCGATAAGGGCAGCCGCATATTCGGCCATCAAATAAGGGTCGCGTGGATAAAGCGCCCGTGTTGTGCGAGTAATCTCAACGGCCCGGCCGGGATTCCCAAGTTTGCGGACGGCGGACGCCAATTTAATCGCGGATTCTAAATCGCCAGGGTTGATATCATATTCGTTGGACCAAAAGGCCGCTTGCGCAAAAAGCTCTTGTGTTTCGATGGCGTCGCGCATTTGGCGTGTGGCCGGCATGAAGCGGTCGGGGGCTAAATCCGTTTTAATCTGAGTTTCCTGCGCCGTCATCGGCGGAGCGACTGAACAGGCTGACGTGAGCAAGGCCGATCCGACGAGAAGTGCCGAGAAAAGTTGAAGTCGATGGGTCATGTGGGCTGTCGCCTTTCAACGGATGCGCCCGCGCGGCCCCTTTATCAAACAGGGAATCAAGGCCTAGCACGCGGATTTCGTTAACAAATTGAACGAATAGGGTTAACGCCGCGTTAGCAAACCCTTAGGGAATTCATTCGAGACCGTTAAATTTTCGCAGGAATACAAATGTCCAAAAGCGCCTCCCAGCCTTTCATCCGTCATCAGGATCTGCCGAGTGAGGCTGTTCCAGTCATTGTAGATGTTGTCACTGCGGCGGATTGGGAGAAATATTCACAAAATTTGACCGAGGCGCAGCGAGTATTTGCCGGGGAGCGTAAATTTACGGCCGATGCCGGACAACGCCTTCGACTGCCGGAGGCTGATGGCCGGGTGAAGCGTGTCCTGCTTGGGTTAGGAACGGATGATCCGGAGCCGGAAATGCGTTTGGGGAGTTTGGGCGCGAGCCTGCCCATGGGCTATTACCGGCTTGGGACGGTCCCATCGTCTGTGGATGTGCGTTTGGCCGCAATTGGATGGGGCATGGGCGCTTATAAGTTCGATCGTTATTTATCCGATAAATCTGAGCCGCCGATTTTAGTTTTGGATGATGACGCGGTGGAAGCGGAGATTTTAGCAAGTGCCGCCGCCACGACTTTATGCCGTGATCTTATCAATACACCTGCTGGGGACATGGGGCCCGCAGCATTAGAACAAGCGGCGCGAGATTTGGCGGAGACCTTTAATGCGGATGTGTCGGCCATTGTCGGCGAGGAGCTCCTCACGCAAAATTATCCGATGATCCATGCCGTAGGGCGCGCCGCTCACGAAGAACCGCGATTGGTTGAAATCGAATGGGGAGACCAAAGCCACCCACGGCTTGCGATTATCGGCAAGGGGATTACCTTTGATACGGGCGGCGTAAATATGAAATCGGCGACGGGCGCGCGGCTTATGAAAAAAGATATGGGCGGCGCGGCGCATGCGCTGGCACTCTCTCATATGATTATGGCGACGAATTTGCCGGTGCGGCTACATTGCCTCCTGGCGATTGCCGAAAATGCGGTCTCAGCCAATGCCTATCGCCCCGGCGATATTTTACCGTCGCGGGTGGGATTAACGGTGGAGATTGATAATACGGACGCGGAAGG
>CAZKHC010000033.1:0-6123 GCA_964552135.1 uncultured Algimonas sp.
TTAACACGGCCTATTCCAGCCTATCCCGTGAGGGAATTAGAATATGTTTATATGTCATACGTGCCCCGTATTGCTCTCATCAACGGGTACCTAAAACCCACTGAAGACCCTTTTTAAAAGCCCTACATATCTTTGAGAAAAGATCTGAAAGACTTACAATTTAAGCCCTCCAGATGGAGCGCGCCCACTCGTTCGTTAGACGAAGAGTAAAACTTTGTTAAGTCTTTTTTTAATTTTTTTTCGTGACAAAGATCACGTTCTTAATTTTTTCTTATGTTAACACTAACTTTCTTTTTTAAATGAACACTCACTCAAACTTCGAAATTATCTTTATAATACAATAGATTAAACAGTACGGCAATTTGAAATGATTAAAGGAAATACGACAGAGAACTCGCAAAATATTAGATTGAAATCACAACTCTTGCGTGAAATTTTTTAACGTTTTGAACTGACCTTCTCTTTCAAAAATTAATTAAGTCAAAGAATCATACGCTGACCAACACGCTAATTAACTTGATACTTCGACTGAAACTTATAAGCAAAAGTCATCCTTTCTTAGGACATTTTCTAGAGAAGTCTAAAATAACAGGGGCCTGCAAATTTACGACGCTTCCATTCGTATGGCTAAATTTTATGACTCGACACGCGTTTACAAAAATCAAGGTTATGATCCTCGGCGCGATGATGATTGGCTGCGGGCAAGACTATGCTATGGCGCAAACTTATGGGGACAGTGCCAAGCTCCCGGACATCATCAGCAACGCCTATTCTCATCACCCGCAGCTAAAAAGCCTACGGGCGGAGATTTACGGGACGCGTGAAAATATCGTCCAAGCCCGAGCTGCATTCCTACCGCAAGTTTCAGCAACGGGTGGTATAAGCGTCGCCGATCGTGATGCCGTTTTAAGAAGCGGAGCGGACTTTAATCAGAATAATGAACCTAAAGAACTGGCTTTACGCCTCGATCAAACCATTTTTGATGGCGGACGCCGGCGACTTGCGCAGGAAAACGCATCGATTGAATTTAAAGTCTCAGAAGCGCGCTATGAAGAGGCCGCCACGGCCATCATCGCAGAGATCATTGAAGATTATATAGATCTCATGGCCGCCATCGCCGAAGTTGATATTTTAGATGAAAGCGTCACGACCCTGGAGAGTCTCGAAGAATCCGTCATTGCTAGGCGCAAGGTCGGCGACAGCACGAAAACAGAATTAGCACAAGCCGTATCGCGATTGGCGTCCTCCCGAGCACGACGAGCCTCCGCGCGTGCGCAACTCAATCTCGCGCGCGACCAGCTCTTATCGAAAACGGGTTTTTTGGTGCAAACACCAGAGTTGCCGATTGAAGCAACAACGCTCATATATCTATCAAAGCAGGAACTCATTGATCAAGCTCGTCATCTAAACCCTGCGATCAAAGCCACACGCCTGACAGAGCAATCCGCATTAAATATAATAAAAACTGAGAAACGTAATTTTCTGCCAACTGTCTCTTTCTCTGCGCAAGCACAGGCTCTTCGTGACAGCAGTCCAACAATTGATAGGAATGATACCTTGAGCGTTGGTGTTAATTTCTCAGTTCCACTTTACGCTGGCGGTGCGGGCAGTTCCCGAACCCGACAAGCTTTAGCCCAACGCAACGCCGCAAAATTCAATACTTTGAATGTCATTCGGCAAAACGACCTCATCATCAACCAACTCTGGGCACAACTCCAAAGCGGAAAGATTGTATTAGAGGCGCAAAAAGCTAATGTTGATGCCAATATTGATGCCGTAGAGGGTATAACGCGCGGCGAGGCCGTCGGAATTTCAACGACACAAGACGTACTCGAAGCCATTCAGGACAAGCTTACGGCAGACCTTACTTACTCCGATGCGCAATTTGATCTTTATACCACTCGACTTCTGTTAAAACTCTATACGGGACAATTTGATGTCCATAAATTCGAATAAGGGACTCATGCCGTGAATATGCTATCTAGACGTAAACTTGCCTTATCATTGCTCGCTGGAAGCGTTAGCGCCGGCCTTATGGGGGGATGTTCTTCGTTGCCTCGTGAACTCGGGTTTGGGCCCACCGAAGAGAAACTTCTTGAGCGCGAACGCCAAGCAACACTCGCGAAGCTTCCGATTACTCACCCAGATCGAAAAGCAGATCTCGATGCGTGGTGGAGTCATTTATATTCACATACGAAGGCCATTCCAATTTCGGATAATCGAGTCAGAGTTAGTGCCTCTGGAACCTCATTTGCCAAAGATGATATACCGGAGCAAAATTTCCTTATTCGAGCCGCCGCTGAAACTCTAAAAGCTAAGAAAGACGGATTCGTTGTCATGCAAGTGAATTACCACAATGATGGACTCGCCCTTCCGTCTCTCGGACCAAATTTGGGCCTATCGAGTCGGCGTTGGATTGGGAACTACGAAGACTTTCTAGAAAACCGCAATGAGCAAAATATTTTCTCCGGCCGAAAGAGCATCCGTAACAAAGCCTTGGATGGTGTTATTTTTCTCGTGGATAAGAACGAGTTTCCAAATCGTGATCGTTTTTCAGCCGCAGAGCTTTACGAAAACCTGCTAACGTATCAATCGAGATAGCTATTCTTCGCGGCCCGCTCTTTTGATATTATCCGTAAGGGGTTTCGTAAGATAATTAAGCGGCGATCGGCTTTCCGTTGTGAAAAAAGCTTCAATGGGCATGCCAGAAATTAACTCCAACTCGCCTAGTCGCTCGAGCTCCTCAGTACTGACAGCAACGCGTACCGGATAGAAGGCAAACCCAGTTTCTTCATTAACACTTGTATTCAAAGAAACAGATTTAACGCTTCCGTTTAATTGCGGTGTTGTTCGCGCATTAAAGGCCGAAAATAATACGCTCACTTCTTGCCCAACAAAAATTTGATCGATATTCTGTGGTTCAACGTTGACCTCAAATTCCATTTCCTTATCGACAGGAATTATTTGCAAAATCGCCGCACCGGGCGCGATAACGCCGCCAATTGTAAAGATGCTTTGCTCATGTATGACGCCGGGAATGGGCGCTAAAATGTCAACGCGATTGAGCTGAACTTGCGTGGCAAGAATCTCTTGCTCCATATCTTTGACTGATAGCTCCGCTTCACGTAATTCCGTTATAACAGCCTGATCAAACTCTCTGTTGATTTGGCCAATCTGCACGCGAACTTCGGAAATCGTGTTACGAACACGGGATGTCTCCGCTTGGTGTTCAAATTGCTGACCCTTTATTTCCTCAATCTGCCTTTGCAAGGTGAGAACTCGGCTTTCAGAAGCATAACCATCTTTAGCCAAGCTATTGATGGCCTCGAATTCCTTATCCAAAATACCGATCTGAGAACCTTTTGATTTTGAAAGCGCGTCCAATCCTTCTATCTGATTTTCCAATTGTAAAATTCTCTCACGTAGCTGCGATACTTGACCTATGCGAGTTGCCCTGCGTGCCTGAAATATCCGGTTCTGGCCTTCGCGAACCTCTGCCCCTGGCAAAATTCCATTTGCAGTGAAAATTTCTTCGTCCCACTCAATTTGCGACAACCCTTGCTGTTCTGCAGAAAGACGGTCTCGCATAGAAACCGCTTCGCGAAATCTATTTTTATAGATGTCGATATTTGCTTTTAGCATAGTGTCATCAAGACGAACCAAAACCTCACCAGCTTCTACGACCTCGCCATTCTCAACCATGATTTCAGCCACAAGGCCGCCATCAAGATGTTGAATCGTCTTGGGCTTACCAAGCACCGAAACCGTACCAGACGCGATAATCGCACCCTGGATGGACGCAAAGAACATCCAAACCCCCATGCCAAGAAATAAAACGGCAAAGGCAATGAGCCCGGATGACACCAAACCTTTTGAGCTCGTCTTCAAAGGCGGAATATCGTTGAAAGCATTTTCATTCGGCTGCGGATCACTTTTGGAAAACACTATGACCCCCTCGCGGAATGACGCGCTGCCTGTTGAAGCTTTTGTCTCTGAACGGGGTTATCTTTTTGGGCACTTTTGTCTCGAGCTTCCGTTACGCGCGCGAGCACGTCTTTCTTGTCACCAAAGTCATGCTGCATTCCATTTTTCAACATGAGTATTTTATTGACGGATTGAATCGCACTCGGACGATGCGCCATGACAACGACCGTGGAACCCGCCTCGCGCAATCGCCGAATAGCTAAAGACAGACTGGCATCGCCTTCTGCGTCCAAATTGGAGTTTGGCTCATCTAGGACAATTAGCTTCGGAACTTTATACACGGCTCTCGCCAAAGCGATTCTCTGCACTTGCCCTCCAGACAAAACAATATCCTTACCGATGACAGCATCATACCCGCCTTTAAGGCCCATAATTAACTCGTGAACATTCGCCATTTTTGCGGCGGCAATAATATCTTCATCATTAGCTTCTGGCTCAAAGCGTGAAATATTCGCTTTAATCGTACCGTGCATTAGTTGAACCAATTGCGGTAGATAACCGATAAACTTTCCTAACTGATCCTTGTCCCAGCTGTCATAGGTAGCGCCATCTAGTCGAACAGAGCCGCGGTCCGGCATCCAAATACCGGTCAATAATCTCGCAAGGCTCGATTTCCCGCTTGCACTGGACCCCACGACACCTAACCCATCACCTTGGATGAGCTCAAAATTAAGCCCTTTTAAAATAGCCTGACTGTTTGAGTTATCTTGCGACGGGACAAGTTTAACAAGGTTTGATACGGATAAGTTGCCAGCAGGTTGCGGCAGTTGCGTCAAATCAAGCTTGTCTCCGGCCGTCGAAAGCACGATATTCAAGCGTTTGTAGGCTTGACGGACCATGACAAAATTCTTCCAATTTCCTACAACCTGATCAATCGGTGAGAGCGCGCGACCACCGATAATAGACGCAGCAATCATAGCGCCCGGTGTAATAATTTCAAAGACAGCGAGATAGCAGCCAAGCCCTAATATGGACGATTGCAATAATAAGCGAATAGCCTTCGACATTGACATCAAAACTTCAGAAACACCCGTCGCACCCTGAGCATAACTGAGGCTATTGGTTTTAAGTTTTTTCCAATGATTCAGTGTGTTAGAGACCATTCCCATGGAAAAAATAGCTTCGACGTTTTTACTCGACGTTTGGGAAAAATTCTGGCTTTCGATGTCCCACCGTGTCGACTCCGAAAGTTTTCGGCGGCTCAAATTCTCATTGGTGAGTGTAAATAACGTGATGACAATGACGCCGAAAATTGTCAACCAGCCCAACCAAGGATGCATATAAAATACAACAAAGATAAATACAGGCACCCAAGGCAGATCAAAGAACGCCGCCAAGCCCGTAGAGCCGATGAACTGCCTGACACGAGTTAGATCAGTGATAGGCTGCATTTTTGGACCAGAAATCGACAAATTCTGCGCAAGCTGCATTTTCTGCGCGTTTGTCATGAGTTCGTTTTCAAATCGAAACCCGATGCGCGACATCACACGTGTTCGAAAAAAATTGAATACCCCTAATAACCCAAATAGAAAAACAATTAAGAGATATAAAACCAGTAGCGTCGGAATCGAGCCGCTTGCCAAAACTCGATCATAAACCTGCAGCATAAAAATGGGGCCGGTCAGCATAAGTAAATTAATCGCGCAGCTGAATAAAGTAATCGCAATCCAATCGCCCTTATATTTCCGCAAGGCAACTTGCGGAGGCGAAAGATTCGCTTCTATTTTTTCTTTTGGTGTTAACATCGCGCCCTCTGGTTCAAAACCATAGGTCTATAGAGCTGACTCTGACTTCGAAATCAACCTAATATGCTACGGCTGCGCATGGTTTATATTGACACATTCTTACTAAATTAACCCTTAGAAATCGTAAAGTTCTAGCAATCATTGGCCATTATAAGAGACATTTGGCGAAATGCGCGCAATCAGGGTGTTTTCTAGTCCAATTATCATTGGGAAAACAAAACCATTTTCTCCGTCAGTAGCGCAGGTCATCTATGTCGTGAAGGCTTGAACTGGAATATCCATGTCGCGTTCAAACGCGGCCACCCGTTTGTAAAGTTGTTACCGTCTCCGTAGCGCCTACTTTAGCCAAGTCTTGAGATTTATTCCCTTTGTTGCACCTACCAAAGACAAATGT
>CAZKHC010000033.1:6223-9587 GCA_964552135.1 uncultured Algimonas sp.
GTGTAAGCACGCGACCTCTAGTTTTTACAACGGAGCCTCTTCGGTTACAGAGTCCCGTTGATTAGTTTCATCACACCAGAAAAATCCACACCTTCATGCCCTGAAGCCTCCATTAAAGCGTAAATTGCTTCAGATTGAGTCCCTAGCGGAATGGCCGCCTTTGCCTTTGTCGCTGCCGATTGCGCGAGCCGTAGATCTTTCAACATCATCGCAGCTGCGAAACCCGGTTCATAATTTCGATTTGATGGGGCTGATTGGACAGGGCCAGGCGCGGGACAATAGCTCGTCATCGACCAGTTCTGGCCGGATGCCGTACTAGATATGTCATAAAATGTCTGAGCGTCGAGCCCCAATTTTTCTGCTAAGTTAAACGCCTCACAAGTCCCAATCATGTGAATACCTAGCAGCATATTATTGCAAACCTTCGCAACTTGGCCATTCCCAGCAGCTCCCGCATGGAAAATATTTTTCCCCATAATGTCCAAAAATGGATGCGCCCGTTTAAAAGCTTTATCCGATCCGCCGCACATAAACGTAAGCGTGCCGGCCGCTGCCCCGCCCACACCGCCGGAGACCGGCGCATCAATCATCTCAAAACCCTTATCCATAGCGCTAGATATGACCGCCCGCGCATCTTCGACATCTATTGTCGAGCTATCGATCATAAGCGCACCAGATTTTGCATTCGAGAATACACCGGACGGACCCTCATAGACCATTTTCACATGCTTCCCCGCAGGAAGCATACTCACGACGACATCTGCTGCTTCAACCGCAGCTTTGACATCAGTGGCAGCAACACAGCCAGCCTGGACCGCGTTAGCAACCGCTGCTTCTGACAGATCAAAAGCGCGAACGTCATGTCCGGCTTTGGCCAGATTTGTCGCCATCCCTATTCCCATGTTCCCCAGTCCAATAAATGCAATTGTGCTCATGAGAAAGGACTCCCGTTTTCACTCTAAAATGTCGGAATAATAAAGGCGCTATCTTCAGTTTCGCCTTCTGGCCAACGCTGGGTAACGGTTTTAACTTTTGTATAAAACCTCAAACCTTCCATCCCATATTGGTTCGCATCACCAAACGCGGATCGCTTCCAACCCCCAAAACTATGATAGGCGACGGGAACAGGAATTGGCACATTAATGCCAACCATGCCAACCTCAACGCGATCTGCAAACTCGCGAGCCGCACGGCCATTTTGTGTGAAGATTGCAACGCCATTCCCATATTGATGCTCTGACGGCAGGCGCAAAGCGTCTTCAAAAGAATCCGCCCGTACAATCTGAAGAACAGGGCCAAATATTTCGTCTTGATAGGTCTCCATATCCGGAGTCACATTATCGAGCAGGCTCGGCCCAACAAAGAACCCATCTTCATAACCTTGCAAGCTGAACTCCCGGCCATCCACTAAAAGTGTTGCACCCTCTTCTACGGCTTTTGTGACATTGGCGTTGATACTGTCCCGGTGAGCCGCGGTTACAACTGGGCCGTAGTCAGCTTCAGGGTCCTCAGACACACCGACCTTCATCGCCTCAATCGCAGGCAGCATCTTTTCAATAAAACGATCTGCCGTTCCCTCACCTACTGGTACGACAACTGGCAGCGCCATACAACGCTCTCCAGCTGATCCATATGCGGCCCCCAGAATATCCTTAACAGCCTGGTCCATATTTGCATCAGGCATGATGATGCCGTGGTTCTTTGCGCCTCCCATACATTGGGCACGCTTCCCATTCGCCGTTGCTCGCGAATATACATATTGGGCAATATCAGAACTACCAACAAAACTGACCGCTTTGATAGTTGGATGATCGCAAATCGCGTCTACGATTTCTTTATCGCCATTAATGCACTGAAGTAGACCCGGGGGACCACCGGCGGCAACAAAGAGTTCTGTCAGGCGCATTGGCACTGACGGGTCTTTTTCGGAAGGCTTCAATATACAAGCATTGCCCGTCGCAATTGCCATTCCGAACATCCACATCGGAATCATAGCAGGAAAGTTGAACGGCGTAATCCCGGCGACAACACCCAATGGCTTTCGCATGGAATAAACATCGATTTCAGGACCAGCACCATATGTATGCTCGCCTTTTTGCGTATGCGGAATACCGCAGGCAAATTCGATAACATCGATACCCCGCATTACATCTCCGCGGCTATCTGCAATTACTTTACCATGCTCCGACGACAAGAGTGCCGCGAGTTCATCCATATGACTTTCAACCAATTGCTTATAGGCGAACATAACACGAGAGCGTTTTTGTGGGTTCATACCCGTCCATGCTATTTGGGCTTTCGCGGCAGACGTTACGGCAGCATCCAACTCTGACGGCGTCGCCATATTAACTTTCGCTTGAACCTCACCCGTATTGGGGTTGAAAATATCTTTCGTCCGGTTCGATATGCCAGACACCAACTTTCCATCAATAAAATGGCCGATCACATTCATAAAAACCTCCAGGAAAACGCAACCTTATTTATCAATAGCAATTTCGCCGTAAACAGCATAATTTGGAATTGTAACCTGCGTTTTTGCAGGTTTATAAACATTGGGTTGGAAAACTATGAACTGGGACGACCTAAAAATATTCCTCTATGTGTCGAGGCGAAAAACTCTCGCCAAGGCAGCTCAAGAGCTCAAACTTGACGAGACAACAATATCAAGGCGATTGAAACGTTTAGAACAGAACCTAGGCCAAACGCTGTTTGAGCGCCTACGGAGTGGCCATACTCTAACATCGCATGGAGAAGCTTTGCTAACCAAAGCAGAGGCGATTGAACGCGAAACCGATGACATCTCTCGTGTCAAAGTAAAAGGTGTACGAAAACCGTCCGGCACCTTGCGAATAAGTGTTTCAGAAGGATTCGGCGCTTATGTGCTGGCCCCCGTTTTGCAGGAATTCAACTCAGCTTACCCCGACATCGAAATCGACCTCGTTTCGGGAAGTGGGTTTTTAAGCCTCTCCAAAAGAGAAACCGACATTGCTATCGGCCTTTCTCGGCCCAAATCTAAATACATTTCTTCGGAGCTTCTCAGTGAATATAAATTGCATTTGTATGGATCCCCGAATTACCTGGATAATTACGACCCAATCTCTCAAATTGGCGATCTAATGCATCACGCTTTAATCGGATATGTGGATGATTTAGCTTATTCAGACCAACTAAGATATTTTCATGAAAAACTTCCGAACCTACGCCCTCAAATAAGAAGTACTTCGATCATTGCACAGATGCGCTTGGTCACGAAAGGTACAGGTTTAGCTATCCTCCCCGATTTTATGGCGGAAAGTCATTTAATGGGTGTATTGAAAAAAGAACTAGAGATTAAACGCCAGTTTTGGTTTTCTGCACATCAATC
>CAZKHC010000033.1:9687-16963 GCA_964552135.1 uncultured Algimonas sp.
TAAGGCTCATTACCTGAGAAGAACGCAGTCGACGCGGCAACCAGCAATCATTTCGTCTGCTCTGGATGGCACACGAATAAGGACATTTGCTTTGGCCATCGACATAACCAGTCCTCCTCGAGATCTAATAGGCGTCACCCCTTCAGCTATAAGTTTAGCCGGTATATATCGTTCTCTGATGCCGTTCGTATCAATATCATCTGCTAAAAGGCGGGTTTCCCAACGCAGTGATCGGCCGAGTAAATGCGAGAGAAAAATATGTGAACAGGCAAATACAGAGTGCGGGTTACCGGGAAAACCTAAAACGACTTGTTCGTTTCGATATGAAAGCCAAACAGGTTTCCCAGGCTTAATTGCAACAGTATCAAAAATAGGTTTGAACCCAACCTCGAAGAACGCTGACTTCATATAATCATAATCGCCAACGGACGCGCCGCCAACGGGAAGGATAATATCTGCAGCGCAATGCGAGATAATGTCTTTGATGGTAGTTGGATCATCCTTGACAAGGCCTAAATCTATAACGTCAAATCCCCAACCATTGAGTAAGCTGATCAAAAAAGGGCCGTTTGAGTCAATAATCTGATCATCGCGTACTTCGGATCCAACTGGCCGTAATTCATCCCCGCACCTTAAAAGCGCAATTGTCGGCTTCTGCTTGACCATGACTGAGGGTAAATTTGCGATCGCCAATATCGAAATGACGGCCGGCGTGACGCGAAGGCCTGCTTCAAATAAAAGGTCGCCTTTCGTAAAACTCGATCCTTGAGGGCGGGTGTATTTACGTCCCTTCGAGGTTTTCGAAAAATACAGGCTATCACCGTCTCGGACTGCATATTCTTGAATTTCGATATGATCTGTGCCTTGAGGTAAATGCGCGCCCGTGAATATCCGTACCGCCTCCCCTTCACCGACACCTCCAATATAAGGGCGACCAGCACGAGATTCGCCGACAACAATCATTGGTTTCCCCAAATCGGCACTTCGAAAGGCATAACCATCCATGACAGATGTTGCTGATGCCGGATGTGTAAATGTCGCAATAATATCGTCAGACAATTGACGACCACTGGCATCTAAAAGCGGAACACTTTCAGCACCCAGGTCTGGGCGATAAGGGTCGATCAGCGTGAGCGCGTCGGAAACACTAATCATGTCGAACCAAACCTACAAAATTACAGGGACGGTATCTCGCGTCTAACTGAGGCTCTATAATCTTTTCCCAGCCATCGCGAACTGCGCCGGTTGAGCCGGGCAAACAAAAAATCAATGTCTTTTTCGCAAGACCAGCAAAAGCTCGAGATTGCAAAGTTGATAGACCTATCGTCTCAAAACTAATTTGGTGAAATACAATCGAGAACCCATCAATGATTTTCTCAATAAGGGGTTCGATAGCCTCGGGTGTGACGTCGCGGCCCGTCAATCCGGTCCCGCCAGAGGTAATGACAACATCAATATCGGGGTCCTCAATATACCCCTTTACTGTTGAGCGAACGGTCATAATATCATCCTTAACGATATTACGGCCAACAAGCTGATGACCCCGTATGACAAGTGAGTCGGCTAAATAGGCCCCAGAGGTGTCCGTATCGAGAGTCCTTGAATCCGAGATTATTAAGATTGCGATCCTCAAGGGTATGAAAGCGGAAATCTTATCTATTCCAACAAAACGTTTTTCCGAATTATGCATAAATTTATAATGGACCCTTTTTTGAAACATCGCTAGAATTCATATCGTAAACTTCTTTCTAGAGCTCAAGCTATGAAAAATACCTCGGAGCTAGTTTTCAATCTAAAACCGAACTAGACATATTTAGGGTCAAATGACGAGAAATATTGTGCCAAGAGTTGCGGCTGTTATTTTGGTGGGTGGAAAAGCGCGTCGTTTAAACGGGGTGAATAAATGTGATCTCGTGGTCGGCGAAAGAACATGTCTCGAATGGACACTTGATATTTTCAAAGGACAAGTTGCAGAAATAGCCCTCAGTGTCGGCCTCCAAGATCGATTTGGTCATGGAGAGAATCATGAAATTATTTATGACTGGCCATATAATCCGCAAGGCGGAGGCCTCGCTTTTGCAATTTTAGGAATCTTATCTTGGGCAACAGATAGTGGTTATGACGCTATTATTACGACACCCGTAGACACCCCGTTTCTTTCCAAAACTTATACAACAGATTTAAAACAAATCTACGATGGGCGAACTCCAGTAGTCTTTGATACGCCGCGTGGTTTGCAAGGGCTTCATGCGATTTGGCCTGTTACATGTTATAAGGACATCAAGGAAACCGTTCTCGATAGAAAGACTCTCAAAATTTCGAAGCTCCATGATGCATTAAAATCCAAGAAAATCAGTCTGTCTAAGGATCAGGCGGGGCAATTCAAAAATATCAATAATGCACATTGCCTCAGAGAAGCCAGGAGTTATTTTAAAACCTAAGACCTTCAATTCAGTCGGTTTGCGCCAGAAGGTAGCGGCGGTGGACGCAGTCATCACCGAATCCGTATCTGCCCAAATTCCCTGAAAAACAGGGAATTTACAGGGAATTTTTGTGTTTCAATACAAATTTTACGAACTATGCGGAGTAAGCTACTGTTCCCTTGATACTTGTTGGGGGTGGGCCTGTCTTGATTAATCAGAACATTCCAGGTGTTTCTGAAGTTATAATTCCAGAAAATGCTGGAGTGGCAAACGCCATTGGCGCGTCGATCGCCCAGATAGGCGGTGAAGTTGACAGAGTTTATTCATATGCAGAGCTTGGACGTGACACAGCGATCTCAACCGCAACGGAACAGGCAAAGCAATCCGCTATAAATGCAGGCGCCGACCCATCCAGTCTTGAGGTGGTCAAACTCGAAGAATTACCTATTCCATATTTGCCTGGGGAAGCCGTTCGCCTAAAAGTCAAAGTAGCAGGTCAGCTTGATATAGGAGCTTTGAAATGAATGAAATAAATTTGGACAATCTGGAAGATTTTACCCAAAGAGGGTCGAGATATTGCTGCATAGCTCACCTGATAACGGTCTTAATGTAAGTCGGCGAGTCACCTTATCCACAGGCCCTAAAACTACTCAACAACATCTGCCATGGCATCCAACGCGACGGTATAAACGTCGTCCACTATAAGGGGCGTCATATGGGCGTCGCGGGCGGCATAAAACTCGTCCATCCTATTGCGTCCAATCTGTAGTGAACTCCGTTTTCTTTTTAACTTACCCCACGGTACCATCTCTACCTTCTAATAGATAATGGCAATTCCTTCGTTTTTGATTTTTCTTTTAATTGTATCGTTTAAGAATGCCTCTAACGCTAACTTATCTTTTAGCTTGAGCAAGACCTTCATCGATTGTAACTTCGTAACATGCCGATAAAAAATAACCGTCCATTTTCGTTCTTTGTCGTTCTCTTAACGGCAATAGGCTTTAGCCTGACACTCGTTGGCTGCTCACCCTCTCACTCGGAAGAAACCCATCACGTAGAAGACGCGCATTCTGCAACGCATGAGGTGGAAACACCTGAGAAAGTCGAAACTGAAAAGCACAGCGACCACGAAACCCATTCGGAGGTGCGGTCGGCCGAAAGCCATATTCATGGGGGCGCCATGTTGGCTATTGTGTCGCAAAATAATCGCATCACAATCGAATTTGAATCACCGCTCTATAATTTACTCGGGTTTGAATATGCTCCGCGAAGCAAAGAGGAAAAAGCTCTCGTTGATCGCGTCGAAAAAACGCTATCAAACCCGAAGATCCTTATTAGTTTTAATAGGGAAGCCAAATGTACCTACCTCGATTTCATATCAGGCGTCGAATTGTTTGATGACCATGACGAAAGTCATCACGATGAAGATGATGAACACCATGATAAAAACCATGATGAAAATCATGACGAGGAAACATCAGACACTCACGCAGACGTTATTTTGAATTATGAATTAACGTGTAAAGCTATAGACAAACTCAATATGGTTCGCGTTGAATTTTTCAATGAGTTTTCTAACTTTACAGAGCTTGAGCTTGTATATCTTGGGCCCTCAAAACAAATGAGTGCCAACCTAACGGCCTCGAAACCGACCGCGGATTTAACTAAATGATTGCTATGAAAAAACCTCTCATAACACTGGCTCTTTCGGCCCTTCTGATTGGCTGCACCAATCCCGCTGCCGACAGCAATGTTAAGCAAGCGGAAACCGAAGATAATATCTCTTTCATCGTAACTGAAATCACCTGGGAAGATTTGATGCCGGAGGGCGAGGACGAGTTATTAGAAACGCTCTATGTTGAATTTTACCAAGATTTCGAACGAAAAATGCTTCAAAATTCGACATCACTCGCAGCCGCCGCCCAGCAAGATGCCAAGGATGTTTCTTCAATAATTGCCGAAGGCAGCGTCGACGATACGATGGAGCAAATCGGCACATTTAATGTCGTCAAAGATCTCGACGGAAAACGCATTCGTGTTCCAGGATATGTCGTGCCCTTCGATTTCAGCGCCGACGCTGAACATAAAGAATTTCTTCTGGTGCCTTACTTTGGGGCTTGTCTCCACACGCCGCCACCTCCGCCTAATCAGATTATTCTCGTACGAGCAGAGACAGCTGCCAAAATCACCAATATTGAAGACCCCGTTTGGCTGGAAGGCACATTAAAAACGGGCGAGTTTATGTCGGATTTGGGTAATAGCGCTTACGAGCTCAACCTCTCTAAACTTGAGCCCTATGAGTACTGATGTCGTCCTTGACTTGCAGGATGTTATATTTGGCTATGAGACATCAAACACGCTAATCGATATAGAAAACTTTCGTATTTCGCGCGGTGAAAGTGTCTTTCTACGCGGCCCCAGCGGGTCTGGTAAAAGCACGCTTCTTGGTTTGATTGGAGGTGTATTACAGCCGCAACAGGGGCAGATTACAATCTGCGGCACGGAAATAACGGGGCTAACATCCGGTCGCCGAGATAAAATGAGAGCTGATCATCTTGGGATTATTTTTCAGCAACTGAACCTCCTACCATATCTCGATATTCTCCAAAATGTGACATTGCCTTGCCGTTTTTCGTCGGCTCGCACGAAAAGAGCGGAAAAGCAAAGCGGGTCAACGACGAACACTGCGGGCTCTCTCATCAAAGACCTGGGGCTGGACAAAGAATTGCTCGATCGAAAAGTCGGCAATCTAAGTATTGGTCAGCAACAGCGGGTCGCCGTCGCGCGCGCCCTAATTGGCGGACCAGACTTAATCATTGCGGATGAACCCACATCTGCATTGGATAGCGACAACCGAGATCGTTTTATCGAACTTTTAAATGCGCAGCGAAAACGCTTTGATTGTAGCCTGCTCTTCGTCAGTCATGATCTGAGCTTGGCCAGACATTTTGATAGGACTATTGATTTAACCGTCCTCAATAAGGTCAATGCAGCATGAAGACGCCCGTCATCATCGCCCTTGCCGCCCGCTCCCTGTGGTCTCGCCGCTATACAGCGCTGCTGACTATTCTCTCGATCGCAACGGCGGTTCTACTGTTTTTGGCGGTGGAGAATTTACGGCAAGGCGCGCGGGCAAGTTTTGAGCGCACAATCAGCGGAACCGACCTCATTGTTGGTGCGCGTTCCAGCCCCGTGAATTTAGTTCTCTATTCTGTTTTTCAAATTGGCGACCCGACAAATAACATCACATGGGAAACTTATGAAGATATTGCGGCGCGGCCTGATGTGGCATGGGCTGTTCCTATAAGCCTCGGTGACACCCACCGCGGCTACCGGGTTGTCGGGACAACACCGGACTATTTTAAGCGGTATAAATACGCAGGTGATAGAGACCTCACATTTAAAAACGGACAACCCTTTGATGATTTATTCGATACGGTTTTAGGCGCGCAAGTTGCGCGAGACCTCGGATATGATATGAAGACAACGCTCACTCTGTCACATGGGCTCGGCGCGACGAGCTTTGTCAATCATGACAAAAAACCCTTTAAAGTCGTCGGTATTTTAGCGCCAACAGGCACACCCGTCGACCGGTCGGTCTTTGTCAGTGTTGAGGCGGTGGAAGCTATTCATGTCGGCTGGCAAGACGGCACGCCAACAGCGGCCAGCCGGGCCGTATCACAAGATCGGCTGCGGGCATTAGACCTGGAGCCTGAAACAGCCACCGCTCTCCTAATTGGCGCAACATCCCGGGTTCAAACATTGCGGCTACAGAGGGACTTAAACACCTATGCTCAAGAGCCGCTCCAAGCCGTCATTCCTGGCGTAGCCCTCAGTCAGCTTTGGGGCACTGTCTCCATCGTCGAGCGAGCGCTGGCCGTTGTATCAGGTTTCGTCGTAGCGGTCGGGTTAATAGGCGTTCTGACATCCATATTAACGACCCTAAATGAACGTCGCCGCGAAATGGCGATATTGCGCTCTGTTGGCGCGAAAGGTCGAACGATTATCGGATTACTCGTTAGCGAAGCTGCACTCATCGCATTTATTGGCGCGGTTCTTGGCGTGGTTTTGCTGTATCTTCTGATGTGGGCGCTAAGTCCCTTTTTGGAAGCGCGATTTAGCATCAGCGCAATTCCGAAGCTGCCGGGACTAACGGACGTCATTGTTGTTATGGCTTTAACCGCTATCGCCGCGATCTTGGGACTAATCCCCGCACTTGTTGCTTTGAAGCGGTCTATTGCTGACGGTCTATCGACCCACGTTTAAAATTGCAGAAGCAGAAGTGCTTTCAGAATTTTCGGACGTCTCCGCTGCGTCATTTTCCAGCTTAGCGAGTTTCGCTCTTGCTACCAAACGCGCTTTCGCGGCATCCGAAGCCCGGCTAGAAACTTTCGAGAATGTCGGTTTTTTGGACGGGGCCGCAGCTGGGCGAACAGCCTTTAGCTTTTCCCAAGCGCTCAAAGAATCTTCTTCTTCAAGAAGGATATCCGACTCTGACAATGGCGGGTTATAATCGCTCCATGTCGCGCCGT
Organism: uncultured Algimonas sp.; assembly: GCA_964552135.1. GTDB lineage: Bacteria > Pseudomonadota > Alphaproteobacteria > Caulobacterales > Maricaulaceae > Litorimonas. The sequence continues at coordinate 16,643 of CAZKHC010000033.1, forward strand.
TAAACTGTCCATAAAAGCCTCCAGCGCCATGCCGGTCACATGCAGCCGACGGCAATGACAGAGCTGAGGCCAGTAAAATGATAGATGCTGAAGCTAAAATACGCATGCCGACTCTATAGCCTATTTTTCCCAAAAAGTCAATTTTCACTCCCGGAATCAATGCAGGAGCCGCTTTTTGGAGCCTTTTTGATGTTATAATTTCTCTTGTTTATTTTTAGGACTTTCACGGCTAACCCCATTTCATGTTTAAACGCGACGAATTCTTATCCAAAATGCATGTCGAGGAGTTGGACACCCACCTCTTTCGCGGCGAAGCCTTGC
>CAZKHC010000034.1:0-16896 GCA_964552135.1 uncultured Algimonas sp.
ATATGGGGCCAGATGATTGGCGTTGGCATATGTATGACACCGTCAAAGGGTCAGACTGGCTTGGCGATCAAGATAGTATTGAATATCTCTGCCGCGAAGCGCCGAAAGCCGTTTATGAGCTAGAGCATTGGGGCATGCCGTTTTCTCGAAATGAAGACGGGAAAATCTATCAACGTCCATTTGGAGGCCACACGACTGAAATGGGTGAAGGCCCGCCGGTACAGCGGACTTGCGCGGCGGCGGACCGGACGGGTCACGCTATGCTCCATACGCTTTATGGCCAAGCGCTACGGAATAATGCCGAATTCTTTATCGAATATTTCGCGCTTGACCTCATTATGGAAGACGGCGTGTGCCGCGGGATGACCGCTTGGAAACTCGACGACGGCACGCTCCATCGTTTCCGCGCGCAAACGGTTATCCTTGCGACGGGCGGCTGCGGCCGTGTGTTCTTCTCTGCGACCTCTGCCCATACATGTACGGGCGATGGTAATGCCATGGTTCTGCGGGCTGGACTTCCAGTGCAAGACATGGAGTTTATTCAGTTCCATCCGACAGGCATTTACGGCGCGGGCTGTCTCATTACTGAAGGCGCGCGCGGAGAGGGCGGATACCTAACCAACTCTGAAGGTGAGCGTTTCATGGAACGCTACGCGCCGAGCGTGAAAGACCTAGCCCCGCGCGATATGGTGAGCCGCGCCATGGTCATGGAAATTCGCGAAGGCCGCGGCGTAGGGAAAGATAAAGATCATATCTTCCTCCACCTCGATCATCTCGACCCGAAAGTCCTCGCAGCGCGTCTGCCAGGTATTTCCGAAACGGCGAAAATTTTCTCCGGCGTGGATGTCACAAAAGAGCCAATTCCGGTTCTTCCGACCTGCCATTATAATATGGGCGGCATTCAGACGAATTATCACGGCGAAGTCCTAACGAAAGACGGCAAAGACCCTGACAAAGTTGTTCCAGGCCTCATGGCTGTCGGCGAAGCGGCCTGTGTGTCGGTTCACGGCGCGAACCGTTTGGGCTCGAACTCGCTAATCGACCTTGTCGTCTTTGGGCGCGCGGCTGGCCTGCGGGTGAAAGAAACTTGCACGCCAAACCTCGAGCAAAAGCCATTTGCGGCAGATGCGGGCGCAGAGTCTCTTGTGCGACTTGAGAAATTCCGCAATGCGGACGGGTCCAAGAAAACAGCGGATATCCGTCTCGATCTTCAAAAGGCTATGCAAGAGCATTGCTCCGTCTTCCGGACATCAGAGAGCATGTCTGAAGGCCTCACCAAGGTCACCGCCATTGCTGAACAGATTAAAGATGTATCTGTTTCTGATAAAACGATGGTTTGGAATACGGACCTTATGGAAACATTAGAGCTCGACAACCTCATCGCTCAAGCGCGCGTGACGATGGCCTCTGCCGAGAACCGCAAAGAATCTCGCGGGGCCCATTCGCATGAGGACTTCACCGAACGCGATGACAAGAAATGGATGAAGCACACGCTCGCGTGGTATGACGGCGACACAAATAAAGTCAAAATCGACTACCGCCCCGTCCACGACTATACCATGACCGACGGCATTGAGTACATTAAGCCGAAGAAGCGGGTTTATTAGAGCGGAACGAAAGTCATCATTCCGAATTTTTAAGGCCGCTCTTCTTAGAGCGGCTTTTTTGATAGCTACTCCGCCGCCATCAACATCGGCGACACTTCTGCCTCTGGCACTCTGTAATCCAAACGTGCAGAGAACGAACTCCCCAGATCTGGTTTACTTTTCACCGTGAGCGCGCCTCCCATGAGTTCGGCAAGGCCGCGCGCGACGGTAAGGCCGAGGCCTGTTCCGCCATGACGGCGTTTAATGCTTCCGTCTTTTTGTGTGAAACGCTCGAAAATGCGAAGCTGATCCTCCGGGGCAATCCCTACGCCCGTATCGGTAACAGATAAGAGAAGCATTGTATGACCTTGGGAATCTGCTCCGCCATTGACCGAGACTTCGACCGCGCCTTTGTCGGTAAATTTCAAGGCATTATCCAGCAGCGCCTGAATGATTTGCACTGTGCGTGTTTTATCACCGAAGACGCGGACAGGTACACTTGGGGCGATGCGGATATTGAAGGCGAGGCCTTTCTTTGCTGCACCAAATGCATAGGGCTCCGTTATCTTTTCAAGCGTGCTTCTAATGTCGAAAGCGGTGTCATCCAATGTGACGCGGCCCGCTTCGAGCTGAGAGAATAGGAGCACATTTCCGATAATTGTTTGAAGTTCTTGCCCGGACTCACGGATAATTGCGGTGAGTTCGCGCTGATCCGCGTCGAGTTCTGTTTCTTCTAGAATGTCATTCATCCCAATTATGCCGTTCATGGGCGTACAGAGTTCATGGCTCATCGTGGCGAGGAAATTTGTTTTAGCTTTGTCCGAGTCTTGCGCAGCGTGGAGGGCACCTTCCAAATCCTCAAAGGCGTCATCCATACTACCGGAGAAAAACGCACCCATTATGGTGATGAGGACTGTTGCCAAGCTAGCTTGCATGGCGCGCTGGAAATTACGATCTGCAAATTTTTCGACGTCAAATAGCGGCGTATAGCTGTAATGCGTGCTGACCCACCAGAGATACCATATACCGACTAGCACGATGCCGCCAAAGACGCAGGTCGCGCGCCAGCCGCAGATGAACCCATTGACGACCACACCCAAGATAAAAAATGGAATGAGGGCGGAGTTAATACCTGTATTTTGATTTAGCGCTGACGACATTGTCGCGCCAATGATCAGCGCGGAATAGCCTATGGCGTAGAATCGAAAGCGCTTATTATAGCGTAGAAGGAAGATTGATAGGCCAATCAAACCGCAGGCCACGACCGAGATAACATGGTCAAATGTAAAGGCCCCGTAGGAATAGCTCATGGTCAAGAGATTGATAAATTGCGTCGCAATAAAAGCGAGACCCATCATATACACGGCCCGGGTACGCATGACGTCACTTTTTCGCGTCAGCGTATCAATCCCAAGGAAGCGCTCTAATGGTGCAAATAATCCCAACATGGGGACAATATAGAGAGTTAAGGTTAGAATCGCGTTGTAAATTACGCTTAAGCGAAGGTTAAATATCCCGCCCTGAAAAGCCCTAGAATTTTATATTCCCCTATTGGACTCTCTCCGCGTCAGGTCCAATAGATAGTTATGTCCAATCTTTTCCAATCTGCGGGTCTTGAAGCCTCTGCGCCAAAACCGCTCGCAGAAGCGTTGCGGCCGAGCGTGCTCGAAGATGTCGTGGGGCAATCCCATCTTATTGGTCCCAATGGCCCCATCGGTCGGATGCTGGCACAGTCGCGTTTATCTTCCATGATTTTATGGGGGCCGCCCGGTGTTGGGAAAACAACGATTGCAAGGCTTCTTGCGGAACGTGCGGAATTAGAATTTGTCCAACTCTCGGCCGTGTTTTCGGGCGTAGCGGATTTGCGAAAAGCCTTTGAAGCGGCGCGTGCGCGGCGTGAATCTGGGCGCGGTACGCTTTTATTCGTCGACGAAATCCACCGCTTTAACCGTGCGCAGCAAGATGGCTTTTTGCCTTATGTCGAAGAAGGTGTGGTGACCCTTGTGGGAGCGACGACAGAAAACCCAAGTTTTGAACTTAACGGCGCGCTGCTCTCTCGCGCCCAAGTTTTTATCCTCAACCGTTTGGATGGGGAGGCCCTAAGCGGTCTGCTTCGACGCGCCGAAGCTTATATTGGACGCGAGCTGCCATTGGACGAAAACGGGCGAGCGACTCTCATTGCGTTTGCCGATGGGGATGGTCGTTATTTGCTGACCTTAGCCGATGAGGTGTTTTTGGCAGGAGAGAAGGTTTTGGATTCCGCGGGCGTTGCGTCGCTCTTGCAAAAACGCGCGCCAGCATATGATAAATCTCGCGATGAGCATTATAATATTATCTCTGCCTTGCATAAATCCATGCGAGGCAGTGATCCGGATGCGGCGCTTTATTGGTTTGCGCGTATGCTAACCGGCGGCGAGGATCCCCGTTATATTGCGCGGCGATTGGTTCGCTTCGCCAGTGAGGATATTGGTTTGGCAGACCCAACGGCCCTTATGATCGCGAGTGAGGCTGCGCGGGCCTATGAACGTCTTGGCAGTCCCGAAGGGGATTTATCACTAGCCCATGCGGTCGTCCATCTCGCGACCGCGCCTAAATCTGTTGGTGTCTATCAAGGATATAAGGCTGCGATGCGGGCGGCGAAGTTAACGGGTAGCTTGCCGCCCCCCAAACATATTTTGAATGCACCAACGAAGCTGATGAAGGACATCGGTTATGGCGACGGATATTCTTATGACCCGAACACGGAAACAGGGTTTTCTGGTCAAAATTATTTCCCTGATGGCATGGAGCGAGAGCAATTCTACGCCCCGAAAGGTGAAGGGCGAGAAGCAGCGATCAAAGCGAGATTGGACGCTTGGGCGAAATTACGTGATGGCTGAATTTCTCGGCTTATACTCCAATCACTTTGCATCCCAGATTAAATCCAGTTAGAAATAAACATGACCGATTATACAACGCTCCTGATTTCACGCGATAGCGAAAATTCGTCCGTAGCTATTCTGACACTCAATCGACCGGAAGCGATGAATAGCTTTAATATGATCATGTTCCGCGAATTGCAGCAGGCTTATAAAGAGCTGGACGCTGATACCACCGTCCGCGTTATTGTGGTTACGGGTGCTGGCCGCGCCTTCTGTGCGGGCGCGGATATTTCGGATGGGTTCGGATCAGCAGGTTTTACGACAGAGCCCTCAATTCATGAAGGCGTCGTGAGAGATTCAGGCGGTGAGTTGGTTCTAGGTTTATTTCAAATCGAAACACCAATTATCGGGGCTATTAATGGCCATGCCGTCGGCATTGGCGCAACCATGACCATGCCAATGGATATCCGAATATGTTCTGAGAAAACGAAATGGGCGTTTCCCTTTGCGCGGCGTGGCATCGTTTTTGATGGTGCTGCGAGCTGGTTTTTGCCTCGCCTCGTTGGCTGGGCCAAGGCGAATGAATGGATTTTAAAAGCAGATATCATTTCGCCAGAAGAGATGCACCGCGCGGGATTTGTCAGCGAGATTCATCCGCCCGAGGGGGTTCTGACACGCGCGCTAGAACTTGCACGCGACATTGCGCAAAATTGTTCGCCAACATCAACTGCGAATAATAAGCGCCTATTGCGAGAATCTATGATGGGCTACGGCGTGTTGGAAGAGGCAGCTTTTACGGCGCATATTGAGGAAAGCAAAGCCTTGAATGAAGCCTTTGTCGGGCCGGATTGTGAAGAGGGTGTAAGGGCCTTTTTAGAAAAACGCACGCCAAAATTCTCCGACCGTTCAGTTTAATTTCATTCTAAAAATCCTATTAAGCAAATTCAATATAGAGGATTGCATCATGGATAGACGAATCGTACTTCTTGGATTGGCATCGACGCCGCTCGCCGCTTGCGAGACTTTTGACCCGTCTATTCTTGACGGCCTTGGCGGTCTAGGCGGGGCATTGACGGCCGGAGAGGTGGCATTGGGTTTAAAGGCGGCACTTGATAATGGCGTAGGAAATGCCCTGTCCAATGTTGGTATATTGAATGGTTTTCTGGGAAATAGCCTTGTTCGCATTCCGCTGCCTAAAGTGCTGCAAGATGTGCAATCTTTTCTGTCACCGATTGGCGCTGATGGATTGCTCGTTGACTTACAAACTCAACTAAATCGGGGAGCAGAAAAAGCTGCGCCTGTTGCCAAAGATATTTTCTTGGGCGCGGTTCGCGGCCTTACGATTACAGATGCCTTTAATATTTTACGTGGTCCGGATACGGCGGCTACCGAGTATTTGAAGACCAATACTACGGGTCAATTGACGCAGCTTTTCTCGCCAATCATGGAAGATGCCTTAAATCAGACAGGTGCGTTACGACTTGTCGATGATGTTAGCGCTCAGTTAGGGGCAGTCCCATTTGGGCCGAATCTTGGCGCAAGCGCCCGTACGGATTTAATCGATCATGGTGTTGATTACGGCCTGCGCGGCGTCTTCCATTTTATTGGAGAAGAAGAGAAAGCAATCCGTGCAAATCCCGCAAAACGCACATCTGCTATACTCAAACGCGTATTCGGTGCTTAGCTTCACATCATGTTCACCTTAAAGTCGATAAATTGGATTATTAAATAAAATTTAACTTTCAGTTCAACCAAAAGTATGAGCCTATAAAGAAGCGATCCGAGTGCCCCAATTTATGAGATCGCACCAGGGATACATGACGACACAGGTGAAAACACTTGGCGAGATGATCGCCGATTACATGTCTATTCCCGGCCATGTGCCGGAACCAAAAGCCGAATCTGATTTTGTGATTTCCGGCTTACGCGCCGCAATGGCGGCAAATCCTTTGACACGGCGGAAGATTATGTCAGATGTCTCCGATATTTTGGATTGCAAGTCAGAGGACTTGGAATTTCTATTTGCTGAGATTGAAACATCGTCCTCGCCAGCGTCCAAATGTGAAGTGATGGTGCCTGATTTTCAGACGGAATTATATGCAATTGGAGAGTAAGTACTCGCCTTGCGTGTAATTAAACTAGCGAGTGGTTTTCACGATCCATTGCGTCTCCTCACGTCATTCTACCCTCGAAATTGATGTACATTCGTTCAATTTGTCGCGTAGGAAATCACTTGGGTTGATGGAGATTTATGTCTATATCGCAAAGCAGTTTTAGATCTGGATAGAGGCGTCCAATGGTACAGCTTACACTTCCCAAAAATTCGAAAGTCCGTAAGGGCAAGACGTGGGAAGCAAAACCCGGCGCAACACGTTTAAAGACATTCAAAATATATCGCTACGATCCGACGGATGGTGAAAATCCATATTGGGATACTTATCAGATTGATTTGGACGAATGCGGGCCAATGATTCTTGATGCTTTGTTTAAAATCAAAAATGAAATTGATCCGACGCTCGCGTTCCGTCGGTCATGTCGTGAAGGTGTTTGCGGGTCATGCGCGATGAATATTGGCGGCCGCAATACGCTCGCCTGTACGAAGGGAATTGACGAGGTTAAAGGCAATACGATTACAATTTCGCCATTGCCGCATTTGCCGGTTGTTCGTGACCTTGTTCCCGATCTTTCGAATTTTTATAAGCAATATGCGTCAATTGAGCCATGGCTGCATACAAGCACGGCCTTGCCGACGGAAGAATATACGCAGTCCGTCGAGGATCGCGATAAGCTCGATGGGTATTATGAGTGTATTCTCTGTGCGTCTTGCTCAACGTCTTGTCCGTCTTATTGGTGGAATGGCGATCGTTACCTCGGGCCGGCGGCTCTGCTTCAAGCCTATCGCTGGTTAGTCGATAGCCGCGATGATGCTAAAATGGAGCGTCTTGCCAAACTAGATGACCCGTTCAAGCTTTATCGTTGCCACACGATTATGAATTGCGCGAATGTTTGTCCGAAAGGACTAAATCCGGCAAAGGCAATCGCAGAAGTCAAAAAGATGATGGTGGATCGAGCTTAGTTTCGCCGATATATTGTCGATGGGAGCCCGTACATAAAATTGCCTCCCGAACTTGACCCCAACTGATTATTCCATGACCGTAAAGGGATAATCATTAGGGGCATTCCATGCGATTACTCTCTCTTTCTTGCGCATTGCTTTGTTTGGTAGGATGCACCGCGCCGCTATCCCAAGAAGTTCAACCCTTTGGTCCATCGGCTTCTGAATATGCTAGGATTGTCGATGAAAGCTTTGCGGCGAAAGACTGGACGGCGAAAACGCTTCCTGAATTATCAGATGCTCTGGCATCAGGAGAGCTTACTGCGCAAGCGCTAATTCAGGCTTATTTGGATCGAATTGATACCATTGATCGAGCTGGGCCGCGATTACAGGCCGTTTTAACACTTAATCCAGACGCGATGTCTCAGGCCAAAGCCTCGGATAATCGCCGCGCGAATGGTAATGTCTTGGGGCCGCTCGACGGTATTCCAATTTTATTTAAAGATAATATCGAAACTCTTGATCCAATTGCGACGACGGCAGGCGCCTATGCCTTGAAAGACAATGTGACAGAACGCGATAGTCCCCTTGTGGCAGGATTGAGAGCGCAGGGCGCCATCATTTTGGGAAAAACAAATCTTTCCCAATGGGCCAATTTTCGCAGCAATGAGAGTGTGTCTGGCTGGACAGCACTCGGCGGGCAGGTTCGCAATCCGCACATGCTCGACCGGAGCCCCTGCGGCAGCTCATCCGGTTCCGGCGCAGCAGCGGCCGCTTCATTGGCCGCTGGAACCGTCGGAACAGAAACTAATGGCTCCATCATCTGCCCTTCGAATGTGAACGGCATTGTTGGGTTTAAGCCAACGGTTGGGTTAGTTAGCCAACAATATATTATCCCGATTAGCGAGACACAGGACACGGCAGGTCCAATGACCAAAACAGTGCGCGGCGCGGCAATGATGCTGGATGCGATGGATAATCAAGCCGTCGATTATGCTATGGCTTTGGATGGAAGTGCCCTCTCGGGGAAACGTGTTGGGGTTATGCGCTTCGCAGAAGGTTCCAATGATGATATAAAGGCCCGTTTTAATGGGGCGCTGGAAGATATGGAAGCCGCTGGCGCGAGACTTGTAGAGATTGATGCATTTTCTCTCGATGTCGAAAATTACGGCCAAAAATCACTCGATGTTTTGCTTTATGAATTTAAAGCTGGAATGGATGCATATCTTGCAGAAGCCGCGCCAGCGATAAAAACTCGATCACTAGAGCAACTCATCACCTTTAATGAAAATGAGCCGCGCGAAACGGCCGTCTTTGATCAAGACTTATTTGAAGCTGCTCAAGCCAAAGGGGCTCTCTCCGAAGAAACCTACCGATTTGCCAAAAGAGATGTTCAAGCGGGAACAGGGCTAAATGGAATCGATAGGCTGATGGCTGAGAATAATGTCGATATGCTTGTTAGTCCGTCTGGCCCGGTCGCGTCGCGTATTGACCCTGTGAATGGCGATGTTTGGCCCGCTTGGGCAGGCGCAGGGTATTTAGCGGCCGTGGCTGGATATCCGCACATCACCGTTCCCATGGGCGAGGTTCACGGCGTTCCGGTTGGATTTTCGATAATGGCCGGAGCAGGTCAAGACGCGCAGGTTTTATCCTATGGTTATGCTTTTGAAAAAGCCGTCCAAGGTCGCGTCGATCCGAAATACTTGCGCAGCGCTGAAGATCGTCCGGAGCTAGAACGCGCTTTGCGCCCTTAAAGCGTTTCGACAATCTTGCGGATATTTGCTGTCGCATTTTCGGCATTTTTTTCAATCGCGCCAGGCGGAATGGCGGCCCCAAAAATCATCTTAAATGCCTGACCTCTTTTATTGAGGAGCTCATAGAATAGGGTGATGTCACGTAATTCGCCGCTGATAGAGGAGAGGACATAGTAAAGAACCGAATTTCGGGCCTTGATTTTGAGCGGAATAATCGGCGCCTTATATTTCCTCGCAAGCATTGCGCCGCTGCTCTGCCAAGGCCTATCGACCAAGCCGCGCCAGCTCAGTTTGGCCAATGCACCTGATGGAAAAATCACGACACATCGACCCTCTTGCAGAGCCGCTTTAACCGCCAAAAGCGTATCGCGAGCTTTGGTATGGTTGCGTTTGGATTTGACCCATTCCACTGGGATGACAATGTCTTCGCATTTAGGAATAACGCGCAGCGCGTCAGCATTCGCAAGATAAACATGATCCGGTCGCCGCGCTTGAATGGCGTCGAAGACCGCCAGCCCGTCGGCTAGGCCAGTCGGGTGATTTGCAATGATAATACATGCCCCCGTTTTGGGGAGATGGGAGATATTTTCGACGTCCGTTCTAGGACGAATAAGATCAGTAACCTGTTCGAATGCCTGCCGTCCGGTCAGCGGACGCACACCGTCGGCCAGTGCAACGGCGTCGTCATAAGCCAGCATCTTATACAACAACGGCTTAATAGCTTTGAAAAGGCGCGGTTTAGACAATAATCGCGGGGCACGTTCAGCTATGAGTTCTTCGACAATATGCACATATTCCTATTGACGAAACTCGCGCGCGATTCCAAGGGCTGCCTATGACCCAGCCGATAAATGTTTTATTTCTATGCACAGGTAATTCTGCGCGTTCTATCCTATCGGAAGCCTTGTTAAATGATCTTGGGGATGGGCGTTTCCGGGCTTGGTCCGCAGGGTCCCACCCGAGCGGAAGACCGCATCCGGAAGGTTTGGCGGAACTTCAAAAACAAGGGCACGCAACGGATATGTATATCTCGCAAAGCTGGGATGAATTTTCAAAACCCGGAGCCCCAGAGTTCGATATCATTGTGACAGTCTGTGATAATGCAGCCGCCGAGGTCTGCCCGGTCTTTTTTGGTCCCGGCCTTAAGGTCCATTGGCCGCAGGTAGATCCCGCTCACGTCGAACCGCTTTCTGCGCGGCAGGTGGCTTTCGCGCGGACTTATAAAATCTGCAAAGCGCGGATTGAAGCTTTGATTGCCTTGCCGAATGAGGCGCGATTGGACCAGACTGCCGTTCAGGCGATTGCCAATATCGACCCAACTTAAAAACAATCAAAAATCCAGACACAAAAAAAGCCGCTTCGTTTGAAGCGGCTTTTCTAATTTTATGTGAAGTGGATTACTTCTTACCAAGCTTGTTAACGCCTGATGGTGGAACCATCTTGTTTAGAACTTGCTTAGCCCAGTCACGTCCGCCCAATCCGAAGGCGATTGCTGAAGCAACAGCTGCAGCGCCGACGAAGGCTGTGAACGCGCGTGGTACGATAAGTCCATCGGGGTCAAGGCTTGAAAGACCCATGAAAATGAACAGGATCATTGCGAAGTATTTTACGAACGCAGCGATTTTCGGGTTCATCATTGTGCCCATGAAGCGGCCCATGAAGTTAGCGAGGAATACACCGATACCGATCAAGACAGCTGCGTGAAGTAGACGACCACCAAAATCTTGGACAGTTCCGAATGCGGCCTTGAGGCTTTCAATGCCGAGGATGTCAACGGCTGCTGAAACACCAATCACCAATGAGATGATGAAGACAATGAAACCAGCAGCTTTAGATGGTGAGGTTGAAGTTCCTTCGCCGTCATCAAGCATCATTACAGAATTGATAGAGCTATCGAAACCAACAGTCGGTAAGAAGTCAGTCAGGAACTTAGACGCGAAACGACCGATGAAGATCGCGAGCGCGAGAACAATTGACGCACCGATGATGGATGGGATGTAGCCCGTAAAGCCGCTCAACATATCTTGAAGAGGCTGGCTAACGCCTTTGAGGTTCAATGCGCCAAGAGCTGCGATTGCAACTGGGACGATGACGATAACAAAGACGAGTTTACCTAAGGCTTTTGCCAATGAACCACTGCTGCCTGTTGCAGATGTAACACCTGAACGCGCTGCAAGGTTATCAACTTGCGCCGCTTCGGCGACTGATGTCGTCGCGATACCGGCAACTTTCGCAATTGCGAATCCGATGAGGAATGTGAAACCAGCACCAATAAGTTTTGGAGCAAAGGCTGCGATGTTATTAAAGAGTGTTTCGACTGACTCAAACTTATCGCCCAGGCCAAGCTGAGAAAGTGCAAGATAGAGTGTGTACAGAATGGCGAGCCAGAAAACGGCTTTGCCAATTGAGCTTCCGATATTTCCGCCCGTTGTTTTCGCTTTACGGCCAATGCCCGTACGGTTGATGCCGCCGGAAACTAATCCGCGCAATACATATGATATAAAGACACCGACAACGAAGATGACGGCAGCCAACCCGATGTTTGTCCAGTCTACATTTTGAATGTAGCTTTGAATTTTTTCCATTTTTTGTCCCTCCAGACACTTTTATATTAGGCAGGCGTTTATCCGCACGGGTTGCCTCTTAAAGATTACTTTAGCGTAATACCAGATTAACAGGTCATGAACAGCATTTTAATCTCTTGTAAATCTTTTGATGGATTCGCGCCTCACGCGTTGACGAATCTCGGCTGGTGAGCATAAGCCTGCTTATGGTCCCTGCATCCATTCGCAATAAACCGCTTTTTTACGGCCTTATTACGGTCAGTTTCGGGCTTCTCGCAATCGGTATTATCTTGCTGTCAGTGTGACTATGGGGCCCATTCAGACACGATTAGAAAAACGTATTGCTGATGGCGTTTTGGTCAAAGACGCCGAGCAAGTTGAGGCGGCGCAGGCACTTGACGCGCGGCTTGCAGCTTTGTCCGAGTATGAGCCGGGTTCCGAAGGGCTCTTGGGACGGTTTTTCGGCAATCGGGAAACGGTGCCGCGCGGGCTTTATATGTATGGCGGTGTCGGACGCGGCAAATCTATGTTGATGGATTGGTTCTATGAGGCGGCAGAGTTTACGCCAAAACGCCGAACGCATTTCCACGCCTTTATGCTGGACGTGCATGAGCGAGTAAATGCTTGGCGAAAATTGGATAAGGATGGCCGCCGGGCTCACCCGCATCATGTGCGCGGGGCAGGCGATGATCCCATCGCGCCGGTCGCGAGAGCCTTAGCGAGCGAAGCGAAACTTCTTTGCTTTGACGAGTTTCATGTCACGGACATTACAGATGCCATGATTTTATCACGTCTCTTTGAGGCGCTCTGGGTCAATGAAGGTGTTGTTGTGATTGCGACATCAAACCGTTCACCTGAGACTCTATATGAAAATGGGCTCAATCGGGGCTTGTTTCTCCCTTTCATCGAGATGATGCCAGATCATTTTATCATTCATCCTTTTGACGGCGAGCTCGATCACCGTCTGCGCGCGCTTACGGCGGCGCCTATTTATCATGTTCCGCTTAACGCAGATTCCGAGGCGGCGATTTCGGCAGCTTGGAACCGCCTGACAAGGGGCGGGACCCCCGTCCTTTCGAAACTTATCGTCCAAGGCCGAAACTTATCTTTCCCGAATACAGCTAGGGGGGTCTTGCGAAGTGATTTTGAGAACCTATGCGAATCCAACCGTAGTCCGGCAGAATATCTCGAAATCGCGCAGACCTTCCATACGGTTATTTTAGAAAATGTACCTGAGATGGGTGTGCATATGCGCAATGCGGCAAAGCGTTTTGTGACCTTAATTGACGCGCTTTATGAGACCCGCACCAAGCTCGTAGTGAGTGCGGCGGTAGAGCCGCAAAGCCTCTATAATCAAGGCGATGGGTCATTTGAGTTCGAAAGGACTGTCAGTAGATTGATGGAAATGCGCACGGAAGAATATCTATCCCTCGAGCGCGGCTGAGTTATTTAGAGCTGGATTTTTGGCCAAAACTCCAGCGGTGAACGGGGCTACGCCCCAATTCATCAACGGCGGCGCGGTGCGCTTTTGTTGGATATCCTTTATGTCCAGCCCAGCCATATCCTGGAAAACGCGAGTCGGCTTCAGCCATAATTCTGTCACGGGTGACTTTTGCAACGATGGACGCGGCGGCGATGGATAAACTCTTAGCATCGCCCTTCACGATAGCGTGAGCCTCGCAGATCAATCCGGGCGGGACGCGATTCCCGTCAATTAAGGCGTAGTCGACTGAAAGATTTAAATTTTCTACGGCGCGCCGCATGGCCTCCATGGACGCCCAGAGGATGTTAATTCGGTCTATTTCTCCTGGTTCGCTAATGCCAATGCCAATTTTCGCGTTTCTGAATAGAACATTCAGGAGTCGTTCACGGGTTGAATGAGAAAGGGCCTTACTGTCATTCAGACCTTCCGGAATGTTTTCTGGGTCGAGGATTACAGCGGCCGCAACCACGGGTCCCGAAAGGGGCCCGCGCCCCGCTTCGTCGACACCGCAAATATTTCGGCCAAGAAAGGCGCCGGCTTTGGTTTCATGTATGAAATCAGGCATATTTAGGCCGCAATCTTGTGAAATAGCTTGTTTGGCACAGCATATGCAAAAAAATGCATGTGCAGGGTTTATTAGGAGGATGAAGGTCTGCTAAAGACCTTTAACGATTTATTAAGGAGCATTCCATGTCCAAACTGAAAATCGCTGGTGCAACACTGGCACTCGTATTTGCCGCATCCGGATCAGCATTCGCCCAAACGGCTGATGAGATTGCAGCAGAAAAAGCAAAAACACCTTCCACTGAAGGTATCGTGACAAGCGCAGCGTCTTGCCAATATGAAGGCGGTTTCCTTGGTAAGAGCGAAGGCGCTGATGTGTGTCTAGTTCCTATTCGGGGCAAAGATTTCGCAACGCAAGCCTATGATGGACAAAATCTTGGCGTCATGGCGTGTAGCGGAAATGGCTCATTTACGAATGAGCTAACAGGTAGCGGAAGCTATTGCCGTATTTTCCTAGAAGCCAAGCCGCGTAAGAAAACACGCGAGGAGCTAGAGCAAGAGCTGAAAGCTCTAACCGATGCTGAACTAGAAGCTTCAAATGCTGAGCTAAGCGCCACAAACTAGGCTGCTTTCGCACACAAAGATTTGAAGCCCGGCTTGAAAAAAGCCGGGCTTTTTTTATGGCATTGTGTCGCCAGAGGCGGCACAGCGCAGGCTTATGTTGGCCGTTATTATACCCACGTTGAACGCGCAAAGCTGTCTGCCGTCGTTAATGCCTGAGCTTTCGGATGTCCGACTTGTCATTAGTGACGGTGGTTCGACAGACGATACATTATCTTTGGCTCTGAGTTCCGGAGCGGTGATTGCTCGCGGCTTCGTCGGGCGCGGGGCACAGATGGCGCGCGGGGCTGATTTGGCTGGAGCAGCGGAGAATGTTCAGACCTATCTCTTTTTACATGCAGATTGTACGCTACTACCAGGCTGGAAACCCGCTGTGGAAAGCGCTCTAAAGACGCCTAATACGGCTTGGTATTTTCGTTATCAACCGGATGGCAAAGGCCGTTCAGTGACTTGGCTTCGGTTTATTGTTTGGCTGCGCGGCTGGGCCTGGCGTTTGCCTTATGGTGATCAAGGTCTGCTTATCCCGCGCGAGATGTATGAGGCCCTGGGCGGATATGATCGAGAGAAACCCTTATTTGAAGATGTGGATATTGTGGATCGTATAAAAGCTAAATTTGGGCGGCAGGCGCTACGTAAATTACCGATCGCTTTACGTACGGATATATCTGATCATTTACGGCAAGGGATTTGGGCGCGGGGACGACGAAATTTTGGATTATTAAAAGCCTATCGCCGCGGCGCGCCAGTGGATGAGCTTTTAAGGAAATATAATTAAATGCGGCCGACTTTGTTTATTGTGGCCAAAGCGCCCATCATGGGGCGGGCTAAAACACGTCTGGCAGCCGATATAGGCCCTGTGCATGCCAAGCGAATTTATCGGTCTTTAATGGCGCAAGTTTTGCGGCAAACGCGTGATCCGCGCTGGGATACGATTTTGGCCGTGACCCCGCCGCACCTTTTAGGGTCTGTTCCGGATTGGGACGGCTTTGCGCAAATTCCTCAAGTTTCCGGCTCGCTCTCCCCGCGTCTGGCAGCCTTATTCTCGCGAAAAGGTCCCACATTGACGATTGGAACGGATTGCCCGCAGGTTGATAGCACTGACATCGCAAAGGCTTTCGGCGAGCTCAGATCAAAATCCTATGTCTTTGGTCCCGCAAGTGATGGTGGTTTTTGGCTTATGGGCACAAATGGGCCTTTGCCACCTCAGTTTTTTGATGGCGTAAGATGGTCGCATGCAAAGACATTGGATGACGTGAAAGCGCGAGCCGGTGATGACTATTCGGAGCTTCGGACGCTCACGGATGTAGACGACCTTAAGGCGCTGCGTCTGATGCGCCGCTCTCAGCTTTAATCAGGGTGTAGGTTGCATCTAACAGCGATAGATTTGCGCCCTTCCCATGCCCAGGGACAACGAGTTTAGCCTCGGGATAGGTTGCTTTCATCCATTCTAAGCTCTCTGCCCATTTTTCCAAATCCGCATTTTCTAAATTTCCAAGTGACTTTGCGCCCGCGCCGCGTACCGCGCAGCCGCCATATAAAATATTCATCGCTGGAATATAGACAATGAGATTGTCTTGTGCATGACCATGCCCGGGATAGGCGATTTCTAGATTGCCGACTTTGGTTCGCGATTTCGGTGTTTTTAAGGCCGCGACTGAGGTGTCGGGAGCAGGAAAGCCTGCTTTTGCTGCCAGATTAGGTGTGTCAGGATGGGTGAAAACCTGAAGACCTTGCCATTCCGCAGCGTCGACGCCCGCTGTTCTGTCGGCATGATGATGGGTTACAATCATTTTCGTCGGCATTTTGCCTGTTTCGGTTTTGATTTTCTCCAGCAGAGAGATTGTCGCCAATTCGCCCCATGCCCCATCAATTAGGATTATCTCATCCTCATCAGCGACGACTAAGCCATTAACCGGAATCGGATTTTGTCCTGGCAAATTATAGTGTGTTGTATGGACCCAAACACCGTCTGCGACTTTGGATAAAGCAACAGGGTAGTCCGCTTGGAGCTTTGTCAGAAAGTTATCGGTTGGTTTCGCTGCCGGCGTTTCGGTGGGCTGCGATGCGCCGCAAGCCGAAAGGAAAATCACCGATATAAAAGTAGATGTCAGTAAAGCGCGTTTTAACATGGACCAAACCTATTCAAATTCCGCGTCGATATAAGACGGCGTCATCTAAATTTAAAGGCTCAACAGCGTCTCGCGCAAGCTCAAGAGATCTCGCCACGCTTCTTTTTTGAGTTCGGGTCTACGGAGGAGAAAGGCCGGATGATAAAGCGGCAAGGCTGGGTAGGTTTTACCTGCAATTGTGACATCCTGCCATTGGCCATGATTTTTCATAATCCCTGTCTTCCCAGTCAGTGCCGACATGGAGATACCGCCGACCAGCAGCAACACCTTAGGCTTTGCGAGCGAAATATGTCGTTCGATATAGGGACGGCACATCTCTATCTCTTCCGATTTAGGATT